>JAKAFS010000069.1 GCA_021817825.1 Deltaproteobacteria bacterium
GCAGTAGAGGCAGTCGTTGGAGCAGTGGTTGGCGATGTACAGCGGGGCGAAGAGGACCAGGCGGTTGCCGTAGATCGCCTCCTTGATCTCCCGGGCCGCCTGGCGAATCAAGGCGACCAGTTCCGCATCCTCGGTCTGGAGGAGGGCGGCGGTCTCGGCAAGGTCAAGCCCTTTGAGTTCTTTCGCCTTGGCGACGATCGCCTCGATCCGCGCCCGTTCCGGGCGGGCGGCTTCGTTCAAGAGGGCGGCGATTTTGTTGTCATCGATAAAGTCTTTGCATGCCTTCATCTCTATTCCGTATTCCTTTCAATAGACTAAACCTTGGTTAAGGCCGATTTCACCTCGACGCCGGCCAGGGCCCCCAATTTTCCGGTCAGAGCCCCGATCTCGTCGTTGGAGGCGTGGACGATCAGGGCGATGATGTGCAATTCCTTGGGGGCATAGGGGAGCCCCATCCGGCCGATGATGGCCTCGCCGTGCTCCCCCAGGATCTGGTTCACCTGACCCGCCTGGGTCGCCCGGTTCGTGACAATGATCGTAACGGTTCCGATTCGCTTGGACATTTTCAACTCCTTCATTTCAGTTTCTAAGTTCTGCCACTCGCCTGTCGTAGGCCAGCAATGCCGAGGGAAAGGGTTCCAGGACCCGGCGGATGACCCCCTGGGTCAGGGAGATCGCCAGCCCGTAGTTGGTCACCGGGACGCCCGCGGCCTTGGCCTTCTGAAGCCGGGCGAGCATCTCCCGTCTCGTCAGCATGCAGCCGCCGCAATGGATCATCAGGCGGTATCGCTCCAGATCCTCCGGATAATCCCGCCCTGCCGAGACCACGACCTCGAGATCGCCGCCAGCATACTGGCGGAGCCAGCGGGGGATTTTGACCCGGCCGATGTCGTCCTGGAGGGAGTGGTGGGAGCAGGACTCGGCGATCAGAATGGGGTCGCCGGGACGCAGGGTTTCGATCGCCGCTGCCCCTGCCGCAGCCACGGCGAGATCGCCTTTTTGTCTGGCAAAAAGGATGGAGAAGGTCGTGCAGGGGATTTCCCGCGGGCAGTCGGCGGCGACCTTGAGGATCGCCTGGGAATCGCAGACCACCAGATCGGGCTTGCGGTTGAGCCGGTCCAGCATGGCCGACAGCTCCCGCTCCTTGACGATCAGGCAGGCGGCGTCGTTGTCCAGGGCGTCCCGGATCGTCTGCACCTGGGGCAGGATGAGGCGTCCCTTCGGGGCCTGCAAGTCGATCGGGACGACCAGAAGCGCCAAACCTCCCGCCGGCAAAAGATCGCCCACCAGCGACGGCGCTTCGAGCGCCTGGTCGGGGGCCATCTCGATCAGCTGGCGCGTCAGGGTCTCCAAGGCCTCTTCCCGGCCGGAAGGGACGTGACAGGAGAGGGTCAGGACCCGTCCCGTCGCCGCCTTCACCTGCTCCAGAAAGGCCGGAGAGGGGGGGATCAGGTCGATCTTGTTGACAACGGCCAGGACCGGCGTCTTTCTTTTCTTGGCCTCGGAAAGGACCCCCTCTTCGTAGGAGGTCCATTGTCCGGCTTCGGTGACCAGGAGGATCCCGTCGGCGCGGTCGAAGATCTTTTCCGTCTTCTTCAGGCGGGATTCGGCCAGTTCCGAGGTGTCGTCGAGGCCGGCCGTGTCGAGGAAAAGGACGGGTCCCAGCGGTAGAAGCTCCGCCGCCTTTTCCACGACGTCGGTGGTCGTGCCCGCCATGGGCGAGGTGATGGCGATCTCCTGACCGAGCAGATAGTTCAGGAGGCTGGACTTGCCGACGTTCGTCCGGCCGAAAAGCGCGATGTGCAAGCGGTTACCCTTGGGTGTGGTGTCCATGGTCTCTGTATCCCAGTGCCGTGAGTTGATGGGGGGAAAGGGCCTGCTCGACCAGTTCCCTGCCGAGTCTGTTTTCCAAAAAAACGCGGATCGATCCGCAACCGGGGCCGGCGGCATCCGTCGGCCCCGCCGCCTGATGAAATTCACGGATCAGCGCCGTCGCCCGTTCGTAGCCGATGAGGGGCAGGAGGGCCGTGACGAGCATGGGGCTCTGATCGAAAAAAGCCCGGCAGCGGGCTGCATCGGCGGTGAGCCCCCGGACCTGGGTCGCCAGGAGCTCCGCGGCGGCCGAGAGCAGGTCCGTCTCTTCCAGGAAGGCATCGGCGATGAGGGGCAGAAACTCGTTGATCTGCCAGGTGCCGCGGCTGACGGCCTCCGCGATGATCGTGTCCGCCGCCATGGCCTTGATCCCCGCCTGGATGACGGCCTCCGGGATGACCGGATTGACTTTGCCCGGCATGATCGACGATCCGGCCTGTAGGGGAGGAAGACGGATCTCGCCGGTAAAGTGGAGGAGCCGCAGATCGTTGGCGATCTTGACGAGGTTCGTCGCCAGAGCCTTGAGGAGACCCGAAACCTCGACGAAGACATCGGCATTGGCCGTTTCCCCGGTGAGGTTCTCCCCCCGGGCCAGACCAAGACCGGTGATCTCCCGGAGCTTTTCGATGACCAAAAAAATGTAGTCCCGGGGCGCCGCAAGCCCGGTGCCGATGGCCGTGCCCCCCAGATTCACCACCCGGAGCCGCTCCTCGCCTTTGTAGGTCCGCCACCGGTCGCGGGAGAAGGCTTCCGCAAAGGCGGCAAATTCGGCGCCGAGGGTCATGGGCACCGCCTCCTGCAACTCCGTCCGTCCGATCTTGACGATGGCGGCAAAGGTTTTTTCCTTTTCCTGACAGGCCCCCTGAAGGCCGGCCACGCTTTGGCTCACCTTGCGCAGGGCGAAGATTGCGGCGATCTTCAGGGCCGTCGGAAAGACGTCGTTCGTGGACTGGTGAAGATTGACCGTTTCCAGGGGGTGGATCAGGGCATAATCTCCCCGTCGTCCGCCGAGCCTTTCAATCGCGCGATTGGCGATCACTTCGTTGATGTTCATGTGCGTCGAGGTGCCGGCCCCCCCCTGGAGGGCATCGACAGGAAACTGGTCGGCGAGCTGGCCGGTGGCGATCTCGTCGCAGGCCGCGGCGATCGCCGCTTCTTTTTTCGGGTCCAGGTATCCGAGTTCTCCATTGGCCGCGGCGCAGGCCTTCTTGACCAGGGCCAGCGCCCGGATCAGGGAGGCGTGGACCCGCCGGCCGCTGATAGGGAAATTGCCGAGCGCCCGCTGGGTATGGAGCCCCCAATAAGCCGCAGCGGGGACATCGCCTCTGCCGAGGAGATCCTCTTCCTGTCTCGTGGACTCTTTTCCCATGATGCTCATTGCCTTCTTTCGACCAAAAAAAAGAGGTTTGATCCCTTGGGGAGATCAAACCTCTGCATTCTGCCGATGCCTGAAGCTTTTCCTCTCCCTTGAGGTGAGCCCGACTGGGGCCTTGCTCGCAGGCGTTTCATCACTTCTTTACCGCGAGACTATACCTTATGCGGCACATCTTCGCCACGTTTTTTGTAATGGGTATGGAGCAACTCATGGGATTTGTGCCCCAGAGGCTCCTTCAGAAAGGTCTCGTAGAGCTTTGTGACCGACGGATTTTCGTGGGACTGCCGCCTGGTTTGCACCTGGCCGTCGTCCCGGTAAAGGGCGGAAGCCCGGAGCTTCCGGATCTCGTCGTTGGTCGGGATCGGCTCGCCGCCTCCGGCAATGCAGCCGCCGGGGCAGCACATGATTTCGATGAAGGCATAATCGGCCTTCCCCGCGCGGATCCTGTCCATGACCTGGCGGGCATTGCCGAGGCCATGGGCCACGGCCACCTTCACCTCCCCGAGGGCACCCACTGTGACGGCTGCCTCCTTGACCCCTTCCAGCCCCCGGACCGGGGTGATATCGAGGCTCGGGAGGTCCTTACCTGTCACCACGGCATAGACGGTGCGCAGGGCCGCCTCCATCACGCCGCCCGTGGTCCCGAAGATGGTCGCGGCGCCCGTGTATTCCCCCATCGGCAGGTCGTATTCCCCCTCCGGAAGGTTCAGAAAGTCGATTCCCGCCTCCTTGATCATCCGGGCCAGTTCGCGGGTGGTGAGGACCACATCGACATCGCGGAAGCCGCTGGCGTTCATCTCGGGCCGGGCGGCCTCGAACTTCTTGGCCGTACAGGGCATGATGGAGACCGAGACGATCTCCCGGGGATCGATCCCGGCAAGCTTGGCGTAATAGGTCTTGGCCAGGGCGCCGAACATCTGCTGAGGCGATTTGCAGGTGGACAGATGGTCCAAAAGGTCGGGGTAAAAGTGCTCGCAGAACTTGATCCAGCCGGGGCTGCAGGAGGTGATCATGGGGAGCTTCCCCCCTTCCTTGACCCTTTTGAGCAGTTCGTTCCCCTCTTCGATGATCGTCAGATCCGCCGTGAAGTTCGTGTCGAAGACCTTGGCGAAACCGAGCAGGCGCAGGGCCGAGATCATCTTCCCCGTGACGAGGCTGCCCGGCGGCAGTCCGAACTCCTCGCCCAGGGCCGCCCGGATCGCCGGGGCCTCCTGGACGATGACATGTTTTTTCGGATCCTGAAGCGCCTTCCAGACCTCATCGACCTGGTCCTTCTCGTAAAGGGCGCCGACAGGACAGGCCATGATGCATTGGCCGCAGGCGATGCAGTTCGATTCCACGAGGGGCAGATCGAAGGAGGGAACGACCTTCACCTTGCTGCCCCGAAAAGAGGGGGTGAGGACGCTGACGGTCTGGATCTGTTCGCAGACGGTGATGCAGCGATGGCAGTTGATGCACTTGCGGCTGTCCCTTTCGATCGAGGGGCTCGACCGGTCGAGCGTTTCCTCTTTGGAAAATGGGGGGATGGCGAAGCGGACCCGCTTCAACCCCACCGCCTCGGCCACCTTCTGTAGTTCGCAGCTGCCGTTTCGGACGCAGTAGTTGCATTCCGCCGGATGGTTCGCCAGCAGGAGTTCGACGACCATCTTGCGGGCCCTCCGGACCTTTTCCGTATTGGTTTTGACGACCATCCCTTCATTGATGGGAAAGACGCAGGCGGCGATGAGGCCGCGCTGGCCTTTCACTTCCGTCATGCAGACCCGGCAGGCCCCCGGCGTGTGGTGGATCTCCGGCCAGGCGCAGAGCGTCGGGATGGTGATCCCACTTTTTTTGGCGGCTTCCAAGAGGGTGGTGCCGGCTTCCACCTGCACCGGTTTGTCGTCGATGGTCAATGTCACGAGCGCCATGTAACCTCCTCCGATCCTGTTTCGTTACTGATGACGGCGAAGCGGTTGTTTCGCAGGAAAGGACCTCCTCGCCGGGGGTTGCCCTAAATTTCCACATCGCAACGCAGGCAACGCGTCGCTTCCCGGACGGCCTGCTCGAAGGTAAACCCGAGCTCCACTTCGTCGAAACGCCGTTTGCGCTCCTTCCCGTGCAGCTCCGGCATTCGCGTCTGCGGTGCCTCCGGGTTGTCCTCGTCGAGGACAAAGGGGATGACGATTTTCTCTTTAGCCGGGACCTCGTAGGCCGGTTCGCCGTTCGTGGCCCGGATCGCGGCATCGATATCGATTGCCCCCTGATGGCCCGCGGCGATGGCGCCGATGACCGTATCGGGTCCCGTGACCGCATCGCCGCCGGCAAAGAACTTCGGGTTGGTCGTCTGGGACCCTGGCTCCTTGGCCAGCGTAAAGGTGTCCCCTTTGCTGATTGTGACACCGCTCTTTTCGGGAACGAAGGAGAGGTCGGGGAGCTGACCGACGGCGGCGATGACGGCATCCACGTCGAAGGTGACCTCGGACCCCTCGATGGGGACGGGTTTCCTCCTGCCGCCCCGGTCGAATTCACCGAGTTGCATCCGCCGGCAGACGATGCCGTTGACCCGGCCGTCTTTCCCGATCACCTTCACCGGGGCGATGAGATACTCGATCTTGATCCCCTCGTCTTCGGCGGCGACGATCTCCTCGACCGCCGCCGGCATCTCCTTGCGTTCGCGGCGGTAGAGGATCGTCACGTCGGCGCCGAGACGGGCTGCGCAACGGGCCGCGTCGATCGCCGAGTTGCCGCCGCCGATGACGGCGACCTTCGCGCCGAGGCTTTTCTTCCCCTTCCTCCAGTCCTCTTCAGAGGTGTTGAAATCCCGGAGGAACTCGACGCCGCCGTAGACCCCCTTCAGATCCTCGCCTGCGACGCCCAGCTTCTGGCTCCGGTGGGCGCCGGGGGCGAGATAGACCTGGTCATACTCCTCGGCGAGTTTCGTAAAGGAGATCTCTTTCCCCACGCGGGTGTTGCATTTGATCTCCACGCCCAGGGCGCGGATCGCGTCGATCTCCCGGGCGATGATCTCCCGGGGCAGACGATAGGCGGGGATGGCCCAGCGGAGCATGCCCCCCGGTTCGGAGAGTTCCTCGAATATCGTGACCTTGTAGCCGCGCAGCGCCAGATCCCGGGCTGCGGTCAGGCCGGCGGGACCGGCGCCGACGACGGCGATCTTCTCCTTGCGCGTCACGGGCACCGGTTCGATCTTGGGCCGCGGCGCGTTGTCGGTGATGAACCTTTTCAGGAACTTGATGGCGATCGGTTCGTCCATTTTGCCGCGGCGGCACTTGGACTGGCACTTGTGGTCGCAGACGCGGCCGCAGACCGACGGGAAGGGATTGGTCTGGAGGAGCACCTTGTAGGCGTCCTCCAGGCGGTTTTCCCGGATCAGGGCGATGTAGGAGGGGACGTCCATTCCGATCGGACAGGTGTGCTGGCAGGGCGACTTGTACAGCGCCGAGCAGACGACGGCCGAGCAGCGGTGGTTATAGATATGGTCTTCATACTCCTTTCGGAAGTAGCGGATGGTGCTCAGAACGGGGTTCGGGGCCGTCTGGCCGAGACCGCAGAGCGAGGCGTCCTTGATGATGGCGGCCATCTCCTCCAGCAGTTCGATGTCGCCGGCCTGCCCTTTGCCGTGGGTGATGTTGGTCAGAATCTCCAGCATCCGCTTGGTCCCTTCCCGGCAGGGGGTGCACTTGCCGCAGGACTCGTCCTGGCAGAAGTCCATGAAGAAACGGGCCATGTCGACGGCGCAGGAGTCCTCGTTCATGACGATCATGCCGCCGGAACCCATGATGGCGCCCAATTCCGCCACCGTCTCGTAATCGATGGGGGCATTCAGGTGCTCTACGGGGATCATGCCGCCGGAAGGTCCGCCGAGCTGGGCGGCCTTGAATTTTTTCCCCTTGGGGATGCCGCCGCCGATATCATAGACGATGGTTCCCAGGGGGGTTCCCATGGGCACTTCCACGAGGCCGACGTTGTTGACGTCGCCGGTGAGGGCGAAGACCTTCGTTCCCTTGCTCTTCTCGGTGCCGACGCCGGCATACCAGGCGCCGCCCCGCAGGATGATCTGGCCGATATTGGCCAGGGTTTCGACGTTGTTGAGGATGCTCGGCTTCTGCCAGAGACCGGCGACGGCGGGGAAGGGGGGACGGGGACGCGGCATGCCCCGTTTGCCCTCGATCGAGGTCATGAGCGCCGTCTCCTCACCGCAGACGAAGGCGCCGGCGCCCTGGTAGATTTCGAGATCGAATTCAAAGCCGGTTCCCAGGATGTCCTTTCCCAGCAAGCCGTATTCCTTGGCCTGGTCGATGGCGATGTTCAGGCGGTGGATGGCCAGCGGATATTCGGCGCGGCAGTAGATGTAACCCTGGTGAGAGCCGATGGCCCGGGCGGCAATGACCATCCCTTCCAGAACGGCGTGGGGATCGGCCTCCAGGACGCTGCGGTCCATGAAGGCGCCGGGATCGCCTTCGTCGGCGTTGCAGAGGACATATTTGACGTCGCCGGGCGAGGCGGCGGCGAACTTCCATTTCATCCCCGTGGGGAATCCCGCGCCGCCGCGGCCGCGGAGACCCGAATCGAGGACCTCTTTGACGATCTGCTCCGGCGTCATCTCCGTCAGGGCCTTGGCCATGCCGGCATAGCCGTCCCGGGCGATGTACTCTTCGATCTTTTCGGGATCGATGAGGCCCCGGTTGCGGAGCACCCGCAGGTTTTGCAGGGCGAAGAAGGGGATCTCCTGCATCGTGGGAATGAGATTCGTCGAAACGGGTTCTCTATAGAGCAGTCGTTCCAGAATCCGTCCCTTGACCAGGTGTTCCTCCACCAGTTCGGGGACATCTTCCGGTTTGATGGTCACGTAGATCACTCCTTCGGGATAGACGACCATCATCGGCCCCATGGCGCAAAAACCGTTGCACCCGGTTTCGACCAGCTTGATCTCCTCGGCGAGGCCGCGTTTCTCTAGTTCGGCAAGCAACGCCTTTTTCACCGCAAGGCTTCCCGAGGCGTGACAGCCTGTTCCACCGCAGAGCAACAGATGGGAACGAAATATTTTCATAGGGGTTCCATCCTCCTTCACAGGTTGAAATCACGAACGGCCGCCCGGCGGAGCAAAGGGCGGCGGCGCGCAGATAACTTGTTATTTGAGAATTTCCGAGCCCTTGGCCATGACGAAGGGGGTCTGGACCTCCCCTTCCAGAACATGGCGCTTGAAAATTTGCCGCATCTTGTTCGGAGTGACGTATTCGTACTTGATCGGCTCCTGGCCGAGCACTTCCACGGTGACCAGCGGTTCCCGGCTACAGAGTCCCATGCAGCCCGAGGTGGTGATCATGACGTCCGCGACCTGGGCGGCGTCGATTTCGGACATGAGGGACTCCATCACCTCCTTGGCCCCTGAAGCGATCCCGCAGGTCCCCATGTGGACGGTCACCTTCACCCTCTTGAAGCCTTCCCGGAGCGCCGTTTCGGAGTGTACCTTGTCCTTGATTTTCTTGAGATCTTCAATCTTCAGTTTTGCCATGGCATTCACCCTCGCTAGTTGTATTGACTGAGGACGTCTTTGAGTTTCGAAGGCTTCATCCGGCCGTGGACATCGTCGTCGACGACGACCACGGGTCCCAGACCGCAAGCTCCCAAACAACGGACCGTCTCGTAGGTGAACCGCCGGTCCTGCGTCGTTTCACCTTCCTCGACCAACAGCTCTTTCTGGAGCGCCTCGGCGAGCGCCTTGCCGCCGCGGACGTAGCAGGCTGTCCCGAGGCATACCCGGATGGTGTGGCGGCCGCGGGGAGTCATCGTGAAAAAGGAATAGAAGGTCACGACGCCATAGACCCGGCTGAAGGGGAGGTTGAGCCCTTTAGCGATGCGTTTTTGAACGCCGACGGGAAGAAATTCCAAGGCCACCTGCGCCTCTTCGAGCACGGGTATCAGCCCTCCCGGCTTGCCCCGGTGCTTGGCGATGATGCCGTCGAGCTTTTCGATCTGTTCCGGTGTGAATTCCTTCAAGAGTTCAGCATTATCCGCATTCATGAATTGACTCCCTCCTTCATTAGATGAATGTCACGCCTGGGTGCCTATCTCTTTGAGACCTTGCCGGACATAATCCCGGACAAACTTCAACACCTCCCGCTGAGTGATGGGTAGGTCTTCAATTTCCCGCCGAATATCCCGCGTGTCGCAGGTAAAGAGCCGAGCGTTGCAGCAATGCCGGTAAATGAAATCCACGTCCGGATTGCCGGCGATCAGGGCGACCAGCACCCCTGCCACGTCCCCCAGCGGTTGGCGGTCGATGTGACTGAGGCGAAATTCCACCTCCAAACGGGTTCCCACCCCTTCCTCCGACCGGATCGCCAACCTTCCGCCGGCCTGTTCGGCGGCTTTCGCCAGCAACGGCAGCCCCAGTCCGACATTGCGAACCTTTTTGGTCGTATAAAAAGGGTCCAGCGCCCTGTCCAGCGCCGTCGGGTTCATCCCCCGGCCGTCATCTTCGATCGCGATGGTCAGCAGGTCTCTGGCACTGTCCTCGGTGACCTCGATGGTGACCTTCCTGGCCCGGGCTCGGACGGAGTTCTCAGCAATATCGAGGATATGGAGGGCCAATTCCAGCATCAGGCACCCTCGGACGGTTGAAAAACGCTCCGTTGCTCCGTTGCGCTGCCGACCTCTGCGCTCGACGGATCACGCAATACGCCTCGCTCTTCGGTTTTTGCGCGTCTTGCCTCTGAACATTTGTGAGCAGCCTGTCTTCTGCGGATCTGTTCAACAACCCGCGATGCGACGTCCCTTTTGTCCGGCAAAGGCCCACTGCAACTCTTCAACTACAGGTATTTTTAGAATGAATTCGGTTACTCCCTTGCCGATGTCGGCGATTCGATGGGCGTCCGATGAGGTGACGAAAGGATAATGCATCTGTGTGGGATATCTTTTTCTTGCGCCTGCCAATCCTAGCATCGTTGAGATCTCCAGGGCGTCAAAAGGCATGTCGGGACCTACGTCCCCTAATTGACTTATCACACTAAAACTCTCCCGGTCAATATGAGAAGCGATCGCGATCCCTCCCAAGGCATGGATCCGCAGGAGCAGATCGTCCAGCGCGAGTTCCGTGGCGCCGATCAGCAGTCGGGGGTTGAACCCCTCGACTTCGTCCCGGTCATTGACGATCGCCTGGCAACCGAAACGTTGTTCATCGTTGTCTCCGGGCAGGTGGGCGTAGATGATTTTCTGAAGCTGCCGCAGGGGCGGCAGCGCATCAAACAGGGCGAGCAGATGGACCTCTTCGCGGGAGGTGATTTCCATGCCCGGAAGGACGGTCAAGGCCGTCCCTGCGGCTGCCCGCATAACGTAAGGGCAGTTTTCCGAGGCATTGTGATCGCAGATGGCGATCACGTCCAATTTTTCGGCAACGGCTTTGCGAACCAATGCCGAGGGGTACAACTCCAACTCGGCACAGGGAGAAAGGCAGGTATGGATGTGCAGGTCGCAGCGAAAAGCCCTGAGCATATTGGCCATGATGGCCTCTTCCCTCGTTACAGCGGCGTTTTGCCGTCGGCGCTGAGCAACTGGTAGATCCTGCCGGCGGCCGCAAAAGCGGACAGGTCGGAAAGGAGCAGTGGAATCTTCTCCTGTGTGGCCTTCTCCACCGTGTCCGCCGCGGGTTCCGCCCCGCGGACCAGGATGATGCCGGCAAGGTCTTTGAGGCTGGCAACGGCGACGATGTTCGGGTGGACCTGGCGGGTGATCCACAACTCCCGCTCCCGGCTGTTGGCGATTACGTCGCTCAAAAGGTCGCCTACGTAGCCGCCCCGGACTTCACCCTGCAACTGCTCCTCTCCCGATCGGACTTCCAAATGCAATGCCTGGACGATGGTCTCGATATTCATGGGGGTGCGCCTCCGGTTCGTCGATCCGGTCCTTCCTGGGTGGCGATGATCATTTTCAGGCGGGTTCCCACTCCCGGATCGGAGGAAATATGGAAGATGTCCGAAAAGGTCCGGATATTGTTCAATCCCATCCCGGCGCCGAAACCCATTTCCCGGATCTTCTCGTTGGCCGTGGACCAGCCTTGCTGGATGGCCACCCGGATGTCGGCAATCCCCGGTCCCTCGTCGGTGGCCTCAATGACCACATGATCGGGCAGAACCAGGAGACGGATTTTGCCCCGCTCGGCATAGGAAACCATGTTGACTTCCGCCTCGTAGGTGACGATGGCCGTCCTGCGGAGTACGTCATTGGTGAACCCCATTTCCTTGAGGATGGTTTTGATCCGGCCCGAGACCAAACCCGCATCGTCGAAATTTCCGCCGCAAACGGAAAAACTCGCCTGAAAGGGCTTGATTTTACAAGCGGACATTGGGGTCACCCACCTTTTGCACGCAGCCGACGATACCCCTTTCATAGAGCCGCCCCGCCGATTCGAAAAGGATGTACTTGGTGGAAAGAACCGGAATGTTTTTGTTTTTTGCCGCCTGAAGCGTTTCCGGCGAGGGTTTTTTGCCGCGCACCAGGATGACTGCGGCGATGTCCAGGACGTCGGCGATGCGGACCACCTGAGGATTCGTCAGCCCCGTCAGCAACAGGGAGCCGGAAACCGCAAAGGCCAGGACATCGCTCATCAGGTCGGCGCCGAAGGCCGTATGGACCTCCATATCCAGTTGATCCTCGCCGACCAGGACTTCGGCATCGAGGATTTCTTTTACCTGACGAAGAAGCAAGGTCCTGTCCTTTCTGTTGCCTGTCGTCGTACCCGCTGAACAGGATCCGCCGGACAGGTGAAATGCCATGAAGGCACCGGAGCGGCCGGGGGACTTGCTTGGCCACAAAACACGACCCGGAGTGACAAGGAAAAGTGAAATACGATATTATTTCAATGAAATAACCTTTTTTTCAGTACCATAGTGGAAATGGCGTGTCAACCCTTTTTTATCCCCTGATCCAGCGGGAATTCCTGAACAAAGTCCGATCATCGGCGCGATTAGGGTCTCCCGTCGCATAACGGGCAGGGTTCAAAAAATCTTTGCTTCTCGTCGGCATTTACGCTAGAAAAAAGCATGCATTACCTGATCGACGAATATCTCAATTTCTTGACGGTTGAAAAAGGGGCATCCCGGAACACCATCGATGGATACAGTCGCGACCTGAACCGTTTTGCCGCTTTCATCGGCGGTCGCCAGAGTCGGGATATCAGTGAGATAGAAACCGATGAATTGCTCTCCTACCTTGCCTCGTTGAAGGGCCAGGGTCTTGCAGCCAACTCGGTGAATCGCGCTTTGGCCGCCCTCCGGGGGTTTTATAAATATCTCCTTCGTGAAAAGAAGCTGGACGGCAACCCGGTGGCGCATATCGAACTGGCCCGGGTTTGGATGCACCTTCCCGACGTGCTGAGCCGAGAAGAAATGAATCGTTTGCTGCAACAGCCGGAGGCTACGACGCCGATCTCGCTTCGGGACGGCGCCATGCTCGAGCTTCTCTATGCGACGGGGATTCGGGTGTCGGAACTCACGGCCCTGACCATGAACAGCATCAACTGGCAGGTGGGATATCTGGTGGCGATGGGAAAGGGCAGCAAGGAACGGATCGTTCCTTTGGGGCAGACCGCCTCCGAACAGGTGCGCCGGTATCTTGAGCGGGGAAGGCCGCAGCTCCTCAAGCAACGGCAGAGCGAGATCCTTTTCCTGAACCGTTCCGGCAAGGGACTCACACGGCAGGGTTTCTGGAAGATCGTAAACAAGTATGCCCGGCAGGCAAATCTGACCAAGAAGGTTCACCCGCACACCTTCCGCCATTCCTTTGCCACCCATTTGCTGGAAGGCGGGGCGGATCTACGTTCCGTGCAACTGATGCTGGGCCATGCCGATATTTCCACGACGCAGATCTACACGCATGTGACCAGGGAAAGACTCAAGGAGATCCACAGCAAGTACCATCCGCGGGGATGAACGGAGCCTCAGGAATAATCGCTCCTGGAGAGGCAAGAAGGGGTTGGGGATGGATAAAAAGAAAGGCGGAAGGAAACCGAAAAGGGCAATCCGGCCGGCGATTTGGATGGTCGTCCTGTTCGTCGCGATTGCGGTGGGCGGTGCGACGGTCGGCTGGCTCGCTCCGGAGCGGGTGCAGGGGCTCGCCGATGGCCTGTCGAGGGTCCGGAACACCGTTGCTTTTCAAGTCTTTGGCCAAAAACCCCATTTTTACGGCCTGCTGATCGAAAAAAACGGCAAGGATTATCACCTGACCGCCGGCGAGTCCTTCGACGTCACCTACCGTGACGAATTCGTGATCCGCAAGGTGACGACGGATGTCCTCTTCGGCGGCGGCGTCGCCGTGCACATTACCGGGATGGGGGATAAAAACGAGATCGGGAGGCTTCTCAAGGGGATCGAACTGGTGGACAAGGCCGTTCTTGCCGATCGAAACGGTCCGGCCGGCGATAAGCAGCAGGGATATGCCTTCCTTATCCGCTACCGCAGCGAGCCGATCGGCTCCGTGCCGATCCGGATTCAGATCACTCCGCAGGACTGGCTTCGTTACGCCCGGAGTTCCGGGAACCAGAAGGTGCAAATCGAATACCTCAAACGGGCCATCGCCATGAACCGCGAGGACGTCAATGTCCGGAAGATGTTAGCCGCCCTTTACGTGAATGCCGGCATGACCCGGGAGGCCATTGCCCAGTATCTGGAGATATTGAACCTCCGACCGGAGGAGTCTTCGGTTCTGACCGAATTGGCGAAGGGCTACCTGAATAGCGGCCAATACCGCGAGGCCATGCAGATCTCTGCGCGGGTCCTCAAGGCCAACCCGCGCGATGCCGAGGCGCTGGCCAACATGGCCGCGGCCTGGGCGGGGCTTGAGGATTGGAACAAAGCCATCGCCGCATATCAGGAGGCTTTGAAGATCCGGCCCGACAACCCCGTGGCGGTTTTTCGGCTCGGGGAGGCTTACGAACGGACGCGGCAATACGCCAAGGCGGTGGAGCAGTACCGTCTCGTTCTGGACAGGGTTCCCAAGGCCGATCACGTGGCGCTGGCCCTGGCCGATCTATCCCTGAAAATGGGCAATTTCGACGAGGCGATCCGCTGGCACAAGGAGGTCTTGAAAAGACAGCCGAAGAATGCCGTGGTCTATGCCAATCTCGGCTTGGCCTATGGCGGCAAGGGGCTCATCAAAGAGGAGATCGAAAATTACCAGAAGGCCATTGCCCTCAAACCCGACGACCCCGTGATCCACTTCAATCTGGGGACGGCCTATGAAAAGGGAAAACAGGATCAGGAGGCGATCCGGGAATACCAGAAGGTGCTCCGGCTGAAACCGGAAGACCGGGATGCTCTGGAGCGGCTGGCCGACATCCATTACCGGGCCGGGCGCTTCGGCGACGCCGTCCCGCTCTATGAAAAGGTGGTGCAAACGTCACCCCGCCAGGCGGACATTCATGGCCGCCTGGGGCTTGCCTATGCCGAACTGAAGAAGCCGGCCCAGTCCGTCGCCCATTATCGGGAGGCGGTCCGCCTGGGGGTGAAGGATCCGCAGATCCAGCGCAACCTCGCGCAGGCCTATGGGCAATCGGGAAAAACGCGTGAATCGCTCGCGATGGTCGAGAAGTTGGCGACCCAGAGTCCCAGCAACGAGAATCTGGAGGCCCTGGTCGAGGCCTACATGAAGGAAAAGCTGTACGACAAGGCCATCGGGACCTACAAGCGGCTGATCGACAAGAACCCGAAGAAGGCCCACCTCTATGCGGGGACCGCCTACGCCTACGGACTGAAGGGGGATTGGGACCGGCAGATCGAGTACTGCCGCCTGGCCCTGAAACTCGATCCGGAAGATGATGCCGTCTATGTCAGCCTGGGGCAGGCCTATGAAAAGAAAGGCAATTATCAGGAGGCCTTGAAGGCCTACACCGCCGCCTATGAACTCAATCCCGATGCCGCCCAGGCGGCGCGCAAGATCCCCCAGATGAAGGTGCGGATCATGCAGCAGCGGCATTGAAAGAAGAAAGGAAGACCCAATGGTGACAAAATCGATTTCTGTCGGTCGGCTGGCGATCGGCGGGGGCGCTCCCCTGGTGCTGATTGCCGGTCCCTGCGTGATCGAAGATGAAGAAAAAACGCTGTCCATCGCGCGCACGCTGAAGGAACTGACGGAGAAATTAGCGATTCCCTTCATCTTCAAGGCCTCTTACGACAAGGCCAACCGGACGTCCCGGAATGCCTACCGGGGGCCGGGACTGACCCGGGGATTGGAGATTCTCCAGCGGGTGCGCGAAGATCTGGACCTTCCCGTTCTCTCCGATGTCCACCGCTTTGAAGAGATCGGGCCGGCGGCCCGGGTCCTGGATGTCATGCAGATTCCCGCCTTCCTGTGCCGGCAGACGGACTTTGTCGTCGAAGTCGCCAAGAAGGCCCGGGCTGTGAATATCAAAAAGGGGCAATTTCTCGCCCCTTGGGATGCGGCCCATGTGGTGGAAAAATCCGTCGAAGCGGGCAACGGTAATCTGATGCTGACCGAGCGGGGGGTCAGCTTCGGATACAACAACCTCGTGGTGGACTTCAGAGCCTTTCCGATTCTGCGGGAAACAGGGTACCCGGTGATCTTCGACGCCACGCACAGCGTGCAGCTACCGGGAGGCGCCGGAGGCGCCTCGGGAGGCGACCGGCGGATGGTGCCGCCTCTGGCCCGGGCGGCGGTGGCGGCCGGGATCGACGGATTGTTTTTCGAGGTCCATCCCGATCCGGACCAGGCCCTGTGCGATGGGCCCAATTCATTAGCTCTCGACAGCCTGCCCGATCTGCTGACGACGCTCAAGCGGATCGAAGCGGCGGTGGCAGGAAATGGCCGGATGACAAACGATGCGGAAACCGGGGCATAGGGAGAAAAAAGGTGAAAGAAGCGATGGACGAACGGCTTTGGGCGAAGATTCGCAAAGTAAAGCTTTTGATGATGGATGTGGACGGGGTACTGACCGACGGACGGATCATCATCGATGATGCCGGGCTGGAAAGCAAGCATTTCCATGTCCGGGACGGTCACGGGCTGAAGATGGTCATGAGGATTAAAGTCGGCGTGGCGTTGGTGACGGGCAGGACGTCGAAGGTCGTTGCCCATCGGGCCGCCGATTTGGGAATTGTCGAGGTCCATCAGGGGATCAAGAACAAGGCCGAGGTATTGCCCGGGATCCTGGAGAAGTTTCACCTGGCCGCGGAGGAAACGGCCTACATCGGCGATGATCTTGTCGACATTCCCCTTTTGCGGAGGGTCGGCTTTTCCGTTGCCGTGGCCGATGCCATTCCCGAGGTCCGCGGGGTCGCCGATTATGTGACCAAACAGGGCGGGGGGCAGGGGGCCGTTCGGGAGGTCTGCGATATGATCCTCAAGGCTCAGGACCACTGGGGAGAGGTCGTTGCGCGCTATGAGTTGGCCTGACCGTCCGGCGGGGAACCGTAAAACCCATTTGACCTTTACATCTACAAGAGCGGGTGGTATAAAATTCCCCCAGTCGATCGGTTGCCCGGCTTGCCGCTTCGCCAGGGGCGGCCGCGGGCGGAGACGATGACGAAAAAGAAAAAAATGCGGCTCATCCTTTTGGCCGCCGCGATCCTCTTGATTGCGGCGATTCTCTGGGTGAGTCTCAGGAAGGAACCTGAAAAGGCGCTTCTCAAGGTCATGGCGGATCGGGTCGATCTACAGGTCCGCAATGTTCGTTACACCGAGGTAGGGGATTCCGGCATGCGGTGGGAGATCGTGGCGGAGTCGGCGACCTATCAGAAGAAAGAGAATCTCGCTTTCTTTGAAAAATTCACGGTGCGTCTGGTGCTGAAGGACGGCAGTCTCTTTGTCATGACCGGCGACAAGGGGCAGTTGAACACCGAGTCGCGGGATTTGAAAATCGAAGGGAATGTGGTCATCCTTTCGCCCCGGGGAGATCGTTTTACGACCGATCACCTCCAGTATTGGAATGCCAAGCAGGTCGTCGAGACGGAAGGGGCGGTGCTGGTTGAAAACAAAACCTCCCGGCTTCAGGGCGTGGGAATGGTCTACTCGCTGGCGGAAAAGCATGTCGCGATCCTGTCCCAGGTCAGGGCTACGACGCAAGTGAAATGAAAGGAAGCGGTGGATGGGAAGGAAAATACCGGCAATCATTAGCGGCCTGAGTCTGATGATGGCCGCGTTTTGTCCGCCGGCCGGCATGGCCGGGGAAGCCAAGGCAAAGCCGCGGGTTGCCCGGGAGGAGCCGATACAGATCGTGTCCGACCGTTTGGATGCCTACAATGAGAAACGGATGGTCGTGTTTTCCGGCAACGCCGTGGCGACGCAGGGCATTCGGACGATTCGTGCCGATCGTTTGATCATTTACTATAAAGAGGAGAAGCCGGAGGAAAAACGTCCCGGAACGACCGCCGCCAAAAAACAGACCGACGCCGAAGAGATGGGGGCCCTGGACAGGATCGAGGCGAAGGGACATGTGATCATCACCGAAGCCGAACGGATCGTGACGGGAGAAGAAGGCGTCTTCGAACAGGATGCGCAGAAGATCACCATGACGGGCGACGCCGTGATGCGCGAGGGAAACAACGTCATTCGGGGAAACCGGATCGTCGTCTTTATCGATGAAAATCGCGGAGTGGTGGAGAGTTCGGAAAACAAGCGGGTGACCGCCACCATCTACCCCAATGAAGTGAAGGGGAAAAAACCTTGAAGGCCTTCCTGAGGGGTTTGTGATACCGTCATGGGGAAACTGACTGCGACCGGGTTGATCAAGGTCTATCATGGGCGGCGGGTGGTCAACCAGATCAACCTGGAGATCGATCCGGGGGAGGTGGTGGGGCTTCTGGGACCCAACGGCGCCGGCAAGACGACGACTTTCTACATGATTGTCGGTCTCGTCAAGCCGGACGGGGGAACGATCGTCCTCGACGGGGAAGATTTGAGCCAGTGTCCGATGTACGTCCGGGCGCGCAAGGGGCTGAACTATCTGCCCCAGGAACCTTCCGTTTTTCGCAAACTGTCGGTCCGGGAGAACGTGATGGCGATTTTGGAGACGCTGCCGATCACCCGCGAGGAGCGGGAGGAACGGCTACAGATGCTGCTGGGGGAACTCGATCTGACGGCGCTTGCGGAAAACAAAGCCTATTCTCTGTCGGGAGGGGAAAGAAGACGGGTCGAGATCACCCGGGCGCTGGTTACGGCGCCGAAATACATTCTCCTTGACGAACCCTTCGCGGGCATCGATCCGCTGGCCGTGGCGGACATCGGGAAGATCATCTCCCGGCTCAAGGCGAAGGGCATCGGGGTCATCATCTCCGATCACAATGTCCGGGAAACCCTTTCCGTTTGCGATCGGGCGTACATCGTCAACGAAGGGACCGTTCTCGTGGAAGGGACGCCGGAAGTGATCGCGGAAAGCGAAATCGCCCGCAGGATCTATTTCGGCGACGATTTTAAGTTTTAGGTGGGAATGGGAAGATGAAGTGGCCGGGCTATGGCATTTGAACTCAAACAGAATCTGAAGCTCTCCCAGCAGCTGATCATGACGCCGCAACTCCAGCAGGCAATCAAACTGTTGCAGCTGTCGCGGATGGAACTCGTCGATTCGATCAATCAGGAGATGGAAGAAAATCCTCTGCTGGAGGAGATTACCTCCGATGAGGAGCCGGAAAGCGAAAAGAAGATCGAACCGGCCCAGACCGAAGAGGGACAACGGGAAGACATCCAGGCGCCGGAGCGAACCGAAGAGCTGACCGGCGCCGGAGATGGACGGGAGGAGTTCGATTGGGACAGCTACATGGAAGACTACGGTCCGATGGGGGTCACCTATGATCGGCAGGAAGCGGCTGCCCCCTCTTGGGACAATCTTCTGGTAGGGCCAGCGTCGCTCACGGATCACCTCATGTGGCAACTCCTGCTCTCTCCTTTGACCGAGGAGGAGAGGCGCGTCGGAGAACAGATCATCGGCAATCTGGATCAGAACGGATATCTGGCGGCCACGCTGGAGGAAATCGCCGTTCAGGAAAAGGTGGCGCCGGCCTTTGTGGAGACGGTGCTCAAACAGATCCAGGAATTCGACCCGCTCGGGATTGCCGCTCGCGACCTCCGTGAATGTCTGCTGATTCAGGCCCGGATGCTCGGCGAGGCGAAACCCCTTGTGGAAAGCATTGTTTCCGATTACATGAAGGACCTGGAAATCCGGAACGTTCCGGATTT
>JAKAFS010000070.1 GCA_021817825.1 Deltaproteobacteria bacterium
CCTGTGCGTACCTGCCCTCTTCGATCGCCGCAAGGGAAAGCAGCTCCACCGATGTCACCGCCCCCTGTCCCCCTCGACCATGCCATCTGATTTCCAGCATCGCTTCTAATCTCCCCGTTGTGATTGATCCGGTTAATTGATTTTTTATATTTTATATTTTATTCTTATTATGCTGTCAACCATTACTTCATCATAGAGGGTTCAATCCAGGCGCCAAGGAGGTAAGCGGCCCCCTCTCCGGGGCAGAATCGATTCCTCGCAGTTTTTTGGGGCCTTGCATAGACGCTCGGTCCTGTCGCTTGATCGATGCCGATATCACGAAGGTGAACGTTGGTTTGACAGGCGGTTTTTCATGCACTATAGTGCACGGGTGAGTTATGCTTATCCACTACGGAACGGGGACACTCTGAAGAGAGGAACGAACAATGTCGTATGAAGCACTGCTGGCGGAAACCGTCAATCTACAGGGACACCAGAATGACTTGATCAATGCCTACCTGGCCCGTCCGCTCGGCTCCGGCCCCTATCCCGGGGTCGTGCTGCTCCACCACATGCCGGGCTGGGACGAGGAGATCAAGGAGATCGCCCGCAAGTTCGCCCACCACGGCTATGTCGCCATATCGCCGAACCTTCATTTTCGAGAGGGCAAAGCCACACCGGCCGAAAACTCCGCCAGCATCAAGGCCAAGGGCGGTATGCCGGACGACCGATCCATGGGGGACATCCGGGGGTCCATCGCCTACCTGCGCAACCTGCCGTACCTCAGCGGCAAGATCGGGATCATCGGCTATTGTTCCGGCGGCCGCCAAGCCTATCTTGCCGCCTGTACGCTGCCCGGCATCGATGCCGCAGTCGACTGCTTCGGAGGTGGTGTTGTGATGCGGCCCGAGGAACTCAGCGAACGGCAGCCTGTGGCCCCGATCGACCTCACAAAGGATCTTGCCTGCCCACTGCTGGGGCTGTTCGGCAAGGAGGACCCACGACCATCGCCCGAAGATGTCGCCAAGACCGAGGCGGAACTCAAGAAATGGCAAAAGACCTACGCCTTCCACAGCTACGAGAATGCCGGTCACTCCTTCTTCGCGGTGGATAAAGAAAAGTATCGTCCCCTGGCAGCCATGGACGGCTGGGAAAAGATCTTTGCATGGTTTAAAAAATACCTGTACTGACCTCCTCTGCCCCTTTCCGTTGGCAGGTAGGCGGAAGGACGGAGAAATCAATAAGGACGTTCGTGCCGTATTCGGCAGCTTCGCATTCGGCGGAATGGCGCGAACGTCCGCTGGAAGTCAAGAGCGGCTTTCAAAGGGCTCATTTTCCCCAACCATGCTCCTCTATATAAGCACTTCCCACCCATTCCTATGTGCAGATACTTCCGTCCCGTTGAAAGCATAGGGTAAAAGAGCGGCGGTTGGCCTGCCGAACGACACCCCCGGAGCATGTCATCGGGACCGCTTTCCGCGGATAGAGACAATCATCAACAAAGTAGAAGAGGCGGCGGCGATCGCCAGACCGACCCAGGCGTAGAGATAACTGTTGAAGGTGTCGAAGATCAGGCCCGTCAGCGTCGGGCCGATCACACCGCCGATGGAGGCGGCACCCAGGACGATGCCGAACAGGCGACCGAAGGCCCCTCGTCCAAATTCTTCCCTGAGGATCGCTGCCCGTAGGACCATCGCCCCGCCGAATCCAGAGGGAAACAGCGCCAGGAAGAGCAGCAGCGCCCAACGCACATCCACAAAACACAGAGCAATCGCCCCCAGACAAGTCAGGCCGTAGGCGGCCGCAATCAGGATGCGCTTGTTGTATTGATCTCCCAGCCATCCAAAGAAAAACCGGCCGGCAATGCTCAACACGGGAATCGCACCGGCAACCAAGCCGGCCGTTGTCCGGGAAACATGCAGGACGCCCAGGTAGGGCATGATGTGAGTGACGATGGCGAAAAGAGACATCGTCCGGATCAGCTCGGTCAGGCAGAGGCTGAGAAAGGCTCGGTTTCTCAGGGCGGTCCCAAAGGGAATCTCCCCCTGTTTTCCCGCAGCCGCGCCACCCTTATCATCTTCGGATGAAGCGCCAGGGTCGATGGATCGCCCGTCGGGGAAAAGCCCGCAGGACTCGGGCGTATTACGGATGAGCAGGCCAAGGGGAAGCCCGATCACGAATGTTCCGATGCCAAGCCAGACCAAGGCCATCCGCCAGCCGGTAGCGTCGATGAGCCAGACCACCAGGGGAACCATCAGACCGCTGGCGCCGTATCCCGCAGAAAGGAGGCCTACGGCCTTGCCGATGTCCCGCTGAAACCAGTTGGCCACGACCCCTGTCAAGACAACGGTGGTGCAGCCTCCGCCGCCGAAACCGATGAAAATGAAGCCCAGATAGAACATCCAGAGCGACTGGGTGAAGCTTAACAGCAAGAGTCCCAGGCCGACGGTAGCCACCCCCCAGAGAACCATCCGGCGGGGGCCGAAACGGTCAACGAGAAAACCGACGAGGGGCGCCAGAAAGCTCATCTCCATCCCCCGGAGGCTGGAAGCGAAGGAAATTTGGGTATAGCTCCAGCCGAACTCCTTGACGAGAGGGTCGAAAAAAGCCGTGAATCCATAGAAGATGATGCAGCCGATATAGACGGAAATGAAGAAGCCGGCCCAAACGATCCACCAGCCATAGAAGATCCGGTTCAAGCCGAAGCCAAAGGGGGCATAGGGAGTTTCATGGTTCATGCGGCCCCTTCTAAACCGACCGCGACCGGATTGTCAAGCTTCCCGGACCTCCGGAAGGGCAACCTCCGGACGGAAGCGTCCCTCTCAGAACGAGGATATCCCATGGAATCGCTTTTCAACGACCGCTCAAAATGAGGCTGGTTGTATCTGTCAAATTCCTATAAATACTTGCTTATTGACCGCCCAGCCGAGACGAGAGGCGGACAGAAAACGCCATTTACAATTGTCCTTGACATACGGTCCAAGGTGCTATAATTAAAATTTAGTATAATATATTTTATAAAATAACAAGTTTTGGTCTGGGCATTCACCGAAGCGGAACGGCCGTGCCGGCATTCATGGTTGCCCACAAATAATCATCAACAGAGGTCGATATGTCGCTTGGATGGGGAATCGTCGGAATCGGCAGACACGCCGATCGTTTCGTAGCGCAGGCCATCAGTCATGCGCCTGACACGCAATTAGTCGCTGTTTGCAGCCGGGATATCGGACGCGCGCAGGACTTCGCCGCCAGGCATCAGGCCAACCGGGCCTACAGCTCGTTTGACCAGATGCTGCAAGACCCGGCAATTGACGTCTTGTATATCGCCACACCGAACAAACTCCACTTGGAACAAACGGTCGCCGCCGCCCAAGCCGGGAAACACGTGTTCTGTGAAAAGCCGATGGCTCTCTCGGTCGCCGAGTGCGAAAAGATGATCCGCGTCTGCGCGGACAGCGGCGTAAAACTGGGGATCGACTTGCAGAACCGCTATCATCCTGCCCACATTGAAACGCACCGCCTGATCAGCAGCGGCGAGGCGGGCGAAATCAATTTCATCAGAGCCCAGTATGCCCATGGGCGGTCGAGAAATGCGGCGCGCACCGCCGGCTGGCGGAGCGATCCGAATGCGGCAGGGGCCGGTGCGATAGCCGGCACCGGCATTCACCCCATTGATCTGCTCCGCTACCTCACGGGCAGTGAAATCGTTGAAGTAAGGGCCTTGCTGGACGAGAAGCCCCCGCAGTTGCTTGACACCATGGCCT
The DNA here is from genome assembly GCA_021817825.1 of Deltaproteobacteria bacterium. Lineage (GTDB taxonomy): Bacteria > Desulfobacterota > Syntrophia > Syntrophales > UBA5619 > JAKAFS01. The sequence goes on from JAKAFS010000070.1 coordinate 3,744, forward strand.
ATGTCATCCTGTCCTTTGCAAACGGGATCACCGGCATCGTCGTCTCCGGCCTGCTGGTTCCGCGTTCGGACGACGATGCCGTCGTCTACGGCAGCCGCCTGCGGATCACCTGCAAGGGAACCGTCGGCATGCCGCTTCGGGGCGAACTCATCGTTGAAGGTGAAGAGATGAACAGACGCGAAACTTACCCCACCGACAACCCCGGCATCGGCCTCTATGTCAAGGCGGTTGGTGCCTTCAATCAATGCATTCGCAACAACACCGCGCCCCTGAGTTCCGGATACGACGGACTGGAAATGGTGAGGATCGTCGCCGCTATTCAAGAGTCCAGCCGGACGGGGAAGGCCGTAAAAATAAGCAGATAAGGTAGAGGAAGCCTGATGATCCTAGTTTGCAATCAATAAGGAGGAGTTATGATGTTGCGACGCTGTATCGGATTGATGTTCTCTTTAGGAATCGTTCTATTGGCTACAGGTACGGGATTCAGCCAGGATTATCCCAAAAAGCCCATCTCCATCTTTGCTGCCGAAGCAGGGGCCGCAGGTGATGTAACGGCGCGGATCATCGCGGAGGAGCTTTCCCCCGTCTTGGGGCAGCGGGTCATTGTCGAGAATCGCGGCGGCGGGGTGATCGCCCCAGAGATCGTTTCCAAGTCCAAGCCCGATGGCCATACCCTGCTTGTCTACGCCAACAGCTTTTGGCTCATGCCGTTAATGCGAAGCCACGTGCCCTATGACCCGATGAAAGGCTTTGTGCCGATCGCGTGCTTGACGGCACAACCTCAAGTTCTTGTCGTACATCCCAAGGTGCCGGCTAATTCCATCAAAGAGTTGGTTGCGCTGGCCAAGGCGAAGCCGGGAACGTTGAACTATTCTTCCACGGCAACCGGCACGGGAACCCATCTGGCCATGGAATTGTTCAAATCCCTGACAGGCACGGATATCGTACGCGTCACTTTCAAAGGAATGTCATCGGCGCTGACGGCCCTGGTCGCCGGCGAAACGGATGTCATGTTCTCGGTTCCCACGAATGCCTTGCAGCAAGTAAAAGCGGGGAAATTACGGGCACTGGGTGTCAGCAGCGCAGCGCCGTCCCCGCTGGCGCCCGGTTTGCCGACCGTGGCGTCAGCAGTGCCCGGTCATCGGCAGTCCGCCTATTTTATATTGTTTGCCCCGGCCGGAACGCCTGCGTCGATCGTCAAGCGACTGAACCAGGAAGTGAGGCGGATTCTCGACAAACCGGAGGTGAAACAGAAGTTTTTCAACGCCGGTGCGGAAGTGGTCGGCGGGTCCCCGGAGGACGCCGCGGCCTTGATCCATTCAGAACTGGTCACCATGGGTAAGGTGATTAAGGACGGCAATATCCGCGATGAATAAGGGCGCCTGCCGCGGCTGGTGCACGACGGCGACATCCTGCTGCACCAGCCGGGATGGTGGAAACGTTCCGACCAGGCAGGGAAAACGGTTTGAAGCCTTTCAGCCTCCCGGGTGCCGCCGTGAAGCCCGCGGTGCTCACCTTCCGCATTGTGCGCCGAAGGGGTGGAAAGTTCTATGAATGTGGGGATGTTTTTATGAGTTGGAATGCCTGTGAGAAACCGGAGTCTCTTCCCGAAGCCTTAACCGTTCTGGAAAAAGCAGCAGGAAGAGGTCGTCTGATTGCCGGCGGGACAGACCTCGTCCTTCAGTTGAAGCGGGGTGAAAAACAGGTGGACACCCTCGTCGACATCACCGGCATTCAGGGACTGAACAAGATTGAAGAAGAAGCGGACTGGATTCGAATTGGCGCACTCGTAACCCATGCCGAGGTCGCAAAGAGCCTTCTGATCCGGAACGAAGCCAACGCGCTTGCCGAAGGTTGCAGTCAGGTGGGCTCGCCGCAGATCCGGAATGCGGGTACGCTCGTCGGCAACATCATCAATGCTCAGCCGGCAGCCGACGCCGCCATTGCCCTGCTGGCTCTGGATGCCGAAATCAATGTGCTTTCAAAGACTACAGAGCGCTGGATGCCTCTGGAATCGGCATATCGAGGCATCGGTCTTTCCACGGTCGATGCCACCAGGGAGATCGTGACCGAGATAAGATTTAAGAAACTCGGCAGGAATGGAGTCACGGGCTTCTTTCGGATGGCAAGACGCAAGGCCCTTATCCTTCCCAGCGTGAACGGAGCCGTGGCAATCCGCTTCGGCGCCTCCCTGCGTCGAGTGGAAAAGGCCAGGATCGTGATTGGTCCTGTGGCAAACAAGCCGTACCGGGCCAGAGGCGCCGAGGCCGTTCTGGAATCTGGAGAGATCTCGCCGGAATCAATTGCCGAGGCCGCCCGGGTTGCCTCGGAAGAAGCCGATCCAAGGACCAGCCTGCTTCGGGGAGGCAGCGCTTATCGAAAAGAGATGGTCGGACTGTATTTAACGAGAACGATCCAAGGCCTATTGGATGAGACAAAAAAACAGGAGCAGGACCGATGAAAGTTCGCATGCGGGTGAACGGAAACCAGGTCGAAAGAGAGATTCCGCCTGACCGGCTGCTTATCGATTTTATCCGTGAAGATTTGGGGCTCATGGGAACAAAGGAGGGGTGTTCGGAAGGGGAGTGTGGGGCCTGCACAGTTTTGATGAATGGAAAGGCCGTTGTGTCCTGCCTCATTCCCGCCTTCAGGGCGGACGGCGCTGAAATCCTGACGGTGGAAGGGGTCGCAGATGAAGCTAAACTCCATCCGATCCAGCAAGCGTTCCTGGAAGCGGGCGCGGTGCAATGCGGGTATTGCACCTCCGGCATGGTGCTCTCGGCGAAAGCCCTCCTCGACGAAAACCCTGAGCCCACTGTCGAGGAGGTGAAGAAAGGAATTTCCGGAAACCTTTGCCGCTGCACCGGCTACACCAAGATCATTCGCGCCGTCCAGATGGCCGCAGAGAAGATTCGAAAGGAAAGGGGTTAGAAAGAAGATGACGGAACCCTGTCAGCTCATTGGCATGCCTGTCCCCCGGGTCGATATACTCAATAAACTGCAGGGAAAGGCTTCCTATGCCGAAGACATATCTTTCCCGGGGATGCTTTACCTGAAGGTTTTGCGAAGCGACCGCCCCCATGCCCGAATCCTCAAGATTCATACGGAGAAAGCCGAGGTTCATCCCGGTGTCGTTGCCGTCTTTACAGCCAAGGATATCCCCGGAAGGAATCGAGTGGGCCTCACCATCAAAGACCAGCCGGTTCTGTGCGACGACAAAGTCCGATTTATCGGAGACCCGGTGGTCCTGGTCGCTGCTGAAACGGTGCAAGCAGCCGAAGCGGCGGTGCAGCTGATCCGTATCGATTATGACGATCTGCCGGGAATATTTTCGCCTGAAGCGGCCCTGGCGCCGGACGCCGCCAAAATCCATGAAACAGGCAATGTCCTGGTCGACCGAAAGCTGATCAAAGGGGACTTTGAGCAGGCGGTTGAGCAGGCGGAGGTGGTGATCAGAAACACCTATCGAACGGGAACGGTGCACCATGCCTGCCTTGAATCCGGAGCGGGAGTCGCCACCTGTGACGGGGACAAGGTAACGGTATGGATGCCGAGCAAAGAACTTTTTACGGACCATCAAGAGATCGCGGCATTGCTGGGACTTCCCCCCGAGAACGTGAGGGCCATCTGCCCCGAGGTCGGAGGCGCTTTCGGAGACAAGCGGGGGTTGGCCCCCGGCTACTACGCCGCACTGGCAAGTTTCAAGACGAAGAGGCCTTCCAAGATGGTTTTTTCTCGGGAGGAGTGTTCCCTGGTGACCGTCAAGCGTCATGCCTTTACCATTGATTACACCACGGCCGCCAAAAAGGACGGCCGGATTCTGGGCGTGAAAGCGGACATGGTAAGCGATGGAGGGGCCTATGCCTTCAACAGTTTCGCCGTCCTGACGAAAGCCATGATTCATGCTGCGGGACCCTATGAAATACCCCATGTCTTTGTAAGGGCGCGCGCCGCCTACACCAATAACCCGATTACCGGCGCCATGCGCGGACTGGGGGTTCCTGCCGTGGCCCTTGCCCATGAATCCCAAATGGATATCCTGGCCGAAACCTTGAAGATGGATCCCTTTGAGATACGATTGAAGAATGGATTGAAGCCGGGCGCCCTGACGGCCACGGGGCAGCGTTTGGATAACTCCATCGGGCTGACGGAAACCTTGGAAAAGGTGCAAGGGGAAATCTCCAGAAGGGGAACCCCGGTTCCCAATGGCTCGAAACGATATTCATGGGGCGTCGCCTCCATGTTTTATGGGATCGGAGTTCCAGGGTCTGCGAAGCCTTCGATCTCGCAGCTTGAAGCAACCGATGCCGGCGACTTCGTTCTCTTTGTCGGCAGCGTGGATGTCGGGCAGGGGTCTTCTACGCTCTTCACCCAAATTGTGGCGGAGGTCTTGAGGTGCGAAGCGGAAAAGATCCGTTTGATCACCGGAGACACCGACCGTTGTCCCAACACAGGTTCCAGCGGAGCAAGCCAACTTACCTATGTGGCAGGGCGATCCGTCCAGATGGCAGCCCAGAACCTAAAAACCCTGCTACAAAGGGCTGCTGCTGCGATCCTGGCGAAACCGGAGGAAGGATTGGTCCTCGATCGGGAAGGCTTTTATCATCCCGCAAATCCCGGCCGGCGTGTCTCGATGGCCCAAGCGGTAAAACGGCTGAAAGAGGAAGGGCTCTCTCCGGCGGCGGAAGGACGGTTCGCACCGGAGGTCACTCTTCCAGACAAGGAGACGGGCCAAGGCGCCCCCAATGGGACCTACGCCTTTGCCACCCAAGGAGCGCTCGTCGGCGTCGATATGGATTCGGGAGAAGTGGAGGTGGTGAGCCTTGTGGCGTCTCATGACGTCGGAAGGATCATAAACCTCCATGGGGTCGAAGGCCAGATCGAAGGTTCCGTTTCCATGGGCGTAGGCTACGCCTTGACGGAAGAATTGGTGATAAAAGAGGGCGCGATAAAGAACCCGCGTTTCGGCGAGTACTTCATTCCAACGGCCCTGGATGTTCCGGAGGTTGCGTCTCTGTTGGTCGAGGCCGCAGAGCCCTCGGGCCCCTTTGGAGCGAAAGGCGTCGGCGAACCCGCGATCGTTCCCACCGCCCCGGCAATTCTGAACGCTATTCACGCAGCCACGGGGATCCGGGTGAAAGAAATCCCTCTCACTTCCGAAAAATTATGGATGCTTCTGAAGAAGCGCTAACCCGAGAAAGACGGGGGTTCCTTTTTTCAGCCCCTTCCCTTCATAGAAAGCAGCTTCTCCACAGGAGGAAGATTCCGCTCCCGTCCATGTCTCGCGTGTTTCATGGGCACACCAAGGGATACATAAAAAACTCTATCCGTTAGGATCGGACGGCATCGCGATAGGCAATAGTCATTCAAGCTCATAAGGCCCATGCACTTAAACAATTGAAGGAGGGAATGCAATGAAAGCAAATGGATTTTGTTTTTCTCGATGGCTGGCCGTTGCGGTGATGGTTATATCCGTTCTGGGCATAGTCAATATCGCTTCTGCTCAGGAGGGATACCCCTCCAAACCGGTCCGATTTGTTGTGAACGTGGCAGCCGGCGGTTACGGTGACATCACGTCACGCTTAGTAGCAAATAAGATGGGGGAAAATATGGGGCAGCGGTTTTTGGTTGAGAACCGCCCGGGCGCCGGTCAGATCGTTGCGGCAATGGCGGTGCTGCAAGCCCCTGCCGATGGCTATACCATCACCCTCGCGGGGCAAGGCTCCGCTGTGAGTCACACCCTTTTCAAAAAATTGCCCTATGACATTCTCAACGACTTTGCGCAAGTATCGGTAATGGTGGACACGGATCTCGTGGTGCTTGTTAAGGCAGATTCAAAGTTTACCTCCCTGGCCAGTCTCCTGCAGTTTGCCAAAAGCAACCCCGGAAAGCTCAATATAGGAACCAGCTACGTCGGTTCCACACAGCAACTGGCAGCGGAGCTTTTTAAGAAGCAGGCGGGTATCAATGCCGTCACGGTGACGTATAAAAGCGCACCCGAGGCGATTATCGGGCTCCGTTCTGGAAGCCTTGATGTCGTCTTTGATGTCTTGGCGACCAGCCTGCCACAGATCAAAGACAAAAGCTTGAAGGCCTTGGCCGTAGCCTCCGATAAGCGCTTCGCAGGGCTACCGGATGTCCCGACGACTGAAGAGGCCGGACTTGCGGGCTACCAGGTGACATCCTGGAACGGTATCAGCGTGAAGGCCGGGACCCCCCGTCCGATCATCGATCGGCTGAACAAGGAAATCGGGAAAGCCCTTACGGCGCCTGATGTGAAACAGAAATGTCAGGATATGGGGCTCAGCCCGGTTCTGCTCACTCCCGATCAATCACGAAAGCTGATGGTTGATGAAATCGCCAAATGGAAGAAGGTCATAGAAGACGCCAATATCCCGCGTCAATAGCAAGATTCTACGACCTTTCGGATTAGGGATGTTGAGATTCCGTTTCAATGCACGTTACGGATGCGGAGTGTCCAATGAAGCTCGATATTCGAAGCAATAGAGATTTTGGTCCGGTCTGATGTTTCTTGGGATAGGCAGCATGGCAATCCTTACAGCCAGGGCTTATCCTTACGGAAGGGCGACTTCAAAGGAACTGGATCTCTACCGATAAAACAAAATGTAAGTTCTGTGGACTCTGTGTGCTCCGGTGTCCCAAAGTTGACAGCAAGGAATCCGGCGAGATCGTCGCACAGGCGGATATAAGGACCTGCATTGCCTGCGGTCATTGCATATCGCTATGCAAATCAAAGGCTATCGTCCACAGCGAAATGAATATGAGAACTTCCCCATCCTCGAAGAGGAGAGCAACTTCGCAACCCCGGCATTTGTCCAATTCCTGCGGAACCGGCGAAGTCATCGACACTTCTCGAATATGGCGATACCGCGATCCGATATGGAAACGCTCATCGATGCGTGCCGCTATGCCCCCACCGGTAGAAACGCCCAATCCCAACTCTGGATACTGGTCCTCTTTCTGGCCTTTTTCCCGGCAGGCTTCGGCGGGGCGGTCACCTTGCGGGCGGCCCGGGTTGCTTTGGTCGGCTGGCCTTCGGCCGCCTCCCGGGACTGGTCATGGGCGCCTCGACCGTGGGCGGAATTATCGGGCCGACCCTCGCCGGCCTTATCTTCGACACTACAGGTTCCTATTACCCGGCATGGGTCTCCCTGGGAATGGCTTCTTTAGCGGCCGTTTTCCTGATGCTCAGCGTCCCGCCAAAGACCAGAAAATTTTCCGCACCGCCTCCGGCGACCACCTGAGCCGAGCCAAGGACAGTCGTCCGACCAAGCAAATCCTTCATCGCTAAAATGATTTGACAAATCAGACGCTGAATGTTTTATTGGCGAGGCTTCGAGCGGTTTCCGGACGCCTGCTCCAGCGCGTCACCGCCTCCTAAGCCCGTTCTTCGTCAGCAGCAGCAGTCGTTTTTTGTGGATCATAAACCATAAAAAGGACATGTTGATGATCGAGATCTCCAACCTACTCAAACAATTCGCAGGAGAAAGGGGCAGTTTCACCGCCGTGGACCGGGTCAGCCTGACCATCCCCGAAGGAAAGCTCTTTACGCTTTTGGGTCCGTCCGGCTGCGGCAAGTCCACGACGCTGCGCTGCGTGGCGGGTCTGGAGCGGCCAGACGCCGGCGAACTTAAGATCGGCGGCGATACGGTCTTTTCCGAGACCGGGGTCTTTGTCCCCCCGAACCGGCGGGACATCGGGATGGTCTTTCAGTCCTACGCGATCTGGCCGCACATGACGGTCCTCGACAACGTGACCTATCCGCTTAGGATCAAGGGACTCCCCCGCCGGCAGATCCGCGACCGGGGGATCGAGATCCTCAAGCTCGTCGGCCTCGAGGGGCTCGAGGATCGGGCGGCGCCCAACCTCTCGGGCGGCCAGCAGCAGCGGGTTGCCCTGGCCCGCGCCCTGATCAAGGAGCCCAAGGTGCTGCTTCTGGACGAGCCCCTCTCCAACCTCGACGCCAAGCTCCGCGAGCAGATGCGCTTCGAGATCAAGGCGCTCCAGCGACGCCTGGGGATCACCACCCTCTACGTCACCCACGACCAGTCCGAGGCCCTGGCGATCTCCGACTGGATCGCCGTGATGGATCGCGGCCGGGTCATCGATGGCGGCCCGCCGGAAGAGATCTACCATCGTCCCAAGAACCGCTTCACCGCCGACTTCATCGGCCAGACCAACATCCTGGAGGGAAAGATCGGCGAGGTGGCGGGCCGCAAGGCCAAAATCAATACCGCGCTCGGGGACTTCGTCTGCGCCATCGCCGGCGAGGCCAAGGCCGGCGACGCGGTCCTGATCTTCATCCGGCCCGAGAATCTCCGGATCGTCACCGCAAGCGACGCCTCCCCCGAAAACACCTATCCCGGGGAGGTCCACTCGCTGGTCTTCCTCGGCGAGTGCGTCGATTGCCAGATCCGTTCGCAAGCCCTCCTGCTCAAGGCCCGCCTGCACCCCTCCTGCGGCCTGCATGAGGGGGCGGGGATTCGGTTTCGCGTCGATCCGGACGCGGCGATCTGCATACCGGCCTGCTAAGCGTCGCGATCACCTCCGCGGCAATGGCCGCGGATATGCTCTTTTGATCACCCAACGTCACGAATTTCGGAAAGGAGGCAGGACCATGCAGGATCAGGGATTTCTCCGCAGAAGAGGTGGTGCGTTCATCATGGGTGTCGTTTCCGGGTTGTTCGTCGCGGCCGGCATCGGACTGGGCGTGGCCCAAGCGGCTCAGGCGGCCCAGCCCAATCCCCTGGCCAAGCTCATCGAGGCCGCCCAGAAAGAGGGATCGGTCATGTGGTACGAAAGCAGCCCCGATGACCAATTCGCCAAGGTCCAGGCCGCCTTCGAAAAACGCTACCCCAAGATCAAGCTCGAACAGACCCGGCTTCGGGGCGGAGAGGTCGGGACCCGGATCATCGCCGAAAGTCAGGCCAATGCGCCGACGGGCGATGTGGGGACCACGGGGCTCGACATCCTGATCGCCCTCGACCAGCGGGGGCTGCTCCACAAGCCCAACTGGGCCGAGCTCGGAATTCCCAAGAACCTGATCGCCACCCCCTACGCCGTGACCGGGATGGCCTCCACCTACTGCATCATCTACAACACCAAGCTCGTCAGCGAGGCCGACGCCCCCAAGAAATGGGACGATCTGCTTTCGCCCAAGTGGAAGGGGAAGATCGGACTCTGGAACAAGTCCACGGCCCTGGCCTTCCTCCAGCCCGCCTGGGGCGAGGAGAAGACCCTCCAGTACACCAAGAAGCTCGCCGAGCAGCAGCCGGTCATGTTCCAAAGCACCTTCAACGTCAATGACGCAGTCGCCTCGGGCGAGATCCTGGTCGCGATCACCAACTACCACACCGTGATCCCCTCGCAGCGCAAGGGAGCCCCGGTGAAGATCGTCTTTGCCGAGGTGACCCCCTACGAGGCGATCTGCACCTCCCTGCCGGTCAAGGGCTCGCACCCCAACGCCGCCAAGCTCTTCACGGCCTGGCTCCTCTCCGTCGAGGGGGCCATGGCCTACGAATCGGCCACCTTCCGCGGCAATCCCTTCATCGCCGGCACGGAGACCCACAAGGTGCTGACCGGGAAGAAGCTGGCGACCTTTGCCCCGGACCAGAGCAAATACTTCGCCGACCTCGTGGTCAAGATCGAAAAGAGCCTGATGGGACGCTGATACGCACCGCGCGGCCGGCCCCGGTCAACTGCCGAGGCCGGCCGCGCGGCACCTGCCCCCCCCAGGTGCCATTGATGTCTCCGGCAACCAAGAGACCAACACTGTCATTCCCGCTCCCGCTTCGTCATTCCCGGGTCAGCGGGAATCCAGAACGGGACTGGATGCCGGATCAAGTCCGGCATGACACCCCTTGCTACACTGATTTGCCGGAGTAATGAGATCTCTTTGGGAATGGATGCACCGATGCCGGGTTCCAGCCTCTTGCGGAAGTTCACCAGCGGCCAATGGTCGATGCAGCTCTTCATCGGCGCGATTCTTCTCTTATTGCTCTACCTCGTCGGCAGTCCGCTGATCTGTCTGCTGGTGAGCAGCTTCCGGCCCGGCGGCCTCCCCCTCGATCCGGGCTGGACCTTCGCCAACTACATCGAGACCTACACCTCCGCCTATACCTACCGGCTCCTTTGGAACAGCCTCCTCTTTTCCCTGGGGAGTTCGGCGGTGGCCCTCTTTCTGGGGACGAGCTTCGCCTGGTTTCTCGAACGGACCGACGTGCCCTTTCGGGGTCTGATCAAGGGGGTGATCCTTTCGACCATGGCGATCCCGCCGATCATCCTCGCGGTAAGCTGGGTGCTGCTTCTGAGCCCCAAGATCGGCTTTCTTAACCACCTGCTGATGCAGTGGTTCGGCCTTAGCGCCTCCCCCTTCAATGTCTACAGCCTCTGGGGGATGATCTTTGTCCAGGGGCTGGCCCTGGTCCCGACGACCCTCCTGATGCTCGCCCCGGCCTTTCGGAACATGGATCCCAACCTCGAGGAGGCGGCCCTGACCTCCGGCGCGGGGATGTTCACGCTGGTCCGCACCATCGTCCTGCCGATCCTCCTGCCGGCGCTCCTGTCGGCCGCCATCTTCGTCTTCATCGTGGGGTTGGTCGTCTTCGACATCCCGGGGATCATCGGCCTGCCGGTAAGGATCATGGTCTTTAGTTCCGAGATCTACTTCGCCACCCATCCCCCGAGCGGCCTGGCCCAATACGGCGCCGTCAGCACCCTGGCGATGTCCTATATCGCCTTCACCTTCGCGACCATGGTCCTCTACCACCGGATGACGCAGCGGGCCCAGCAGTTCACGACGATCACCGGCAAGGGGTTTAGACCCCGCGCCTTTCGGCTGGGCAGGTGGAAGTCGGCCGTCGTCGCCTATTTTCTCTTCTACTTCTTTTTGGCCATCGTGGCCCCCTTGGGGATCCTGATCTGGACGAGCCTGCTGCCCTACTACAACCGCGTCTCGGTGGCCAATTTCAGTTTGCTGTCGCTCGACAACTACCGGATCTTTTTCACGAACAGGAAAGTGATCCTGGCCCTCACCAACACGCTGATCGTGGCCTTCGTCTCGGCCATGGGCGTCTCACTTTTGTCCTTTGCGATCTCCTGGATCGTCGTCCGCCTGCGCCTGCGGATCTCCAAAGTCATCGACACCCTGGCCTTCCTGCCCCTGGGCATCCCCCATGTCCTGATGGGGCTCGCCCTGATCTACGTCTACCTCACCGTCCGGTTCGTCCCGATCTACGGGACGATCTGGATTATCGTCGTGGCTTACGTCACCCACTACATCGCCTTCGGTACCCGGACGATCAACGGGGCCATGGTCCAGGTCCACCGCGAGCTGGAGGAGGCCTCCCAGGTCAGCGGTGCCAGCTGGCTGCAGACCTTCGCCAAGATCATCTTTCCGCTCCTGATCCCGGCCATCGCCAGCGTCTGGATCTGGGTGGGCGGCCACGCCATGCGGGAACTCTCGGCCGCCCTGATGCTCGCCTCGGGCCGCAACATCCTGCTCTCCACGCTCCTCTGGGGCTTCTGGGAAGGAGGCGACATGCCGGTCGCCGCCGCCGTGGGCGTCGTCCTGATCACACTTCTGATCTTGCTGATCGGCGTTGCGCTGCTGCTTTCGAGGCGCTCGCGGCTGCGGTACTAGAGCCGGGAGCCTTTCTCCGGCTGCTCAGCATGACCTATTTAACGATGGTATATGGGCTATGGAAGAGAATTTAAACCTTTGTTCCTTCACTCAATAAAAAACGATCCGCATGCTTTCAATTGTTATTCAATAAGTCTTTAACTTGAAGCAATATTTGACACGGCTCTCGACAAAGTGTAAATTTAAAAAAATTGGGTAATGACACGCTTCCGTAAAGAGGAAGGGATTCCAAGGGGTCAATACAAAGGGGGGATAACCAAATGTATAGCGAACGTCTAGCCCTTTATAAAAAGATCGAAAAACTTAGAAAATCCAAGGTGCTTCTTTATGTTACCGGTGATAGACGAAACCTTGAAACTAGGATTCACTCGGAAGTAGCTGATTTCTTCGCAGATCATTTGGATACATTTCACTTACCAAAGAAAATTAGCCTCATATTATACAGCCGGGGAGGCGATACACTCGCAGGCTGGATGATTGTTAACATGATAAGGCTTTTTTGTGATGAGTTCGAAGTAATAATCCCATCCAAGGCTCATAGTACTGCCACCTTAATTTGTCTGGGAGCAGACAAGATTGTAATGACGAAGCAAGCGACTTTAGGGCCTATCGATCCAAGCATCACTACTCCTTTAAACCCGCCGGTTCCTGGGGCACCTCCTATGGCAAGGTTACCCATTAGTGTGGAAGCTGTTGCCAGCTACTTTGAGCTTGCAAAAAGCCTAATGGGGATAAAAGAAGAGAGCAACCTTTCGAATGTATTCCTGAAATTAGCAGACCAGGTACATCCTCTCGCTTTGGGTGATGTATACCGAGCCAGAACTCAGATTCAGATGTTGGCAGAAAAATTGCTTCATTTACATATGAAGGACAACGCTAACATTAAAAAGGTAATCTCGGTTCTATGCAGCGAATCCGGCAGTCACGATTACACAATTAACAGAAGAGAAGCCGAGGGAGATTTGAAATTGCCAGTTGAAAAACCTGACGATAAGTTTTATAAAATTATAAGAGATATCCATATGAATGTGAGACTTGAATTGAAACTCGACGAACCATTTGAGCCTGATTTCGAACTTGGGGTTTTACCTTCCAAGTCATATTCAGCCACCAGAGCCCTGATCGAAAGCACCACGGGAGGGTCACACAAATATCGTACTGAAGGATTATTGACAAGAATTCAAGTTCCCGGACCCGCTGGTCCACAGCCAGGGGTTCAAATGCAAGGAACGTTTGAGGGGTGGCAACATGAGCAAGTATGCTGAATGCTTTACGCAAGGTTCCGGTCAATGCATACCGTATACAGACTTTAAGACAACTTCTGCCTTTACGTGGGGGACATCATCAGCAGATCCAATGTCCGGAATGGAGCTTAGTCGTATTCCAGTTGGATATGCGGAAGCTATCGTTATGGCGGAGCCATACGCTAATGAACGAATACAATTAATCCGTGAAACGAGAAAAAAGACTGGGCAAAGTGAAATAATTCTAGATCAGATAATCGAGAGAAAAATCAGTTACGATATTACAGAATCAGATGCGATATTAACTATGATTGCATCTGAAGAAGTCCTTGGCAAAGATTGGGATACACCTGAAGAGGATGAAGCATGGGCAAATTTATGAAGGGGGATGTGGTTATCATTCCCTTTCCAAACTCGGATTTAAGCATAAGTAAAAAACGCCCGGCTCTTGTTGTCGCAGATTTAAAAGGTGATGATGTAATATTGACGCAGATAACCACAAACTTCCACACGGATGGATATTCGATTTCTTTAAGACGATCGGATTTTCATTCTGGTGGCATAGATCATGATTCTAACATACGCCCGAATCGATTATTCACAGCTGATTCGAGAAGAATTTTTAAAACAGCAGGTAAAGTATCGAAACAAAAAACAGACGAAGTTATAAGCCGCATTGTCCAGATCATAAGATCACCATAACCTGAACTTCTTTAAAATTTTTATGGGACTGCCTTCAATCTTTATTCTCGAATTTCTTCTCTTATCCCAACAGGGCCTTGTGTAAGGGCGGACGGAAGCGGAGCATGGAACGTTTTATTCTGAGTATCCTGCTTGTTGCCCTTTTGCCCGTCCCGGTTTTCGCCGCCACGCTGAATGCCGAAACAGCGGCCAAAGGGATCATCGGCAGCTGGCAACTGCTGTCCTTCGAGCGGGAAGGGCAGCCTGCAAAACTTTATAACGATAAGGCGAACATCTGGACCTTCGACGGCCAGAAGTTCACCGTCAGCTCCGACGATCTGGGCGGTGAAATCAGTGACAGCTACCGCCTGTTGCGGTCGATGTTCCGGATCAGAACCACGATCATCATCTTATCGAAGAAACTGGAAAAGACGCACCTCCCCCATGGAAAGTTCGTGGTCCGGTCGATCGAGAACGGGATTCTCACGCTGGGAGACTGGGACGAAAAGGTCACCTACAAGCTGAAACGCGTCTCCAATTGAATAGATGGATCAAAAGCACATTAACAAAACCCCCCGCGGTAAGCCGTGGGGGGTTTTGCATGCCTTACCGATGTAAGGGAATCAGAACGCCATCTCGTAGATGGAGCGGATCTCCTTCTCCCCGAGGTTGCGGGGGTTAGGGACGAAGAAGCGGCTCTGCTTCAGGGCGCACTCCACAAGCCTCGGGATATCCGTGTCCGGCACCCCGTAGTCGGGGAGACGGCTGGAGAGGCCGATGGTCTCAATCAATTGTTCGACAGCCTCGCAGGCCATTTCCGCCGCATCGTAGAGGGGAAGCCCCTCGATCGGCTGCCCCATGGCCACGGCGATCTTGGCGAACTGCTCGGGGCAGGCCACCCGGTTGAAGCGCATCACATGGGGCAGCATGATGGCGTTCGATTTGCCGTGGGGGATGTGGTACTCGGTCCCCAGGGGGTAGGCGAGGCCGTGCGAGGCGCCCAGGCCACCGCTGGTGAAGGCCATCCCCGCCAGGTTCGAGGCCAGAAGCATGTTGTACCGCGCCCAGAGCTCGGACCCTTTCAGGCAGGCGACGGCCATGCTCTCGGCGATCAGCCGGATCGCCTCCAGCGACAGGATCTCCGAATGGGGGGTCCGGTTCACGGAGACGAAGGATTCGACGGCGTGCGACAGGGCATCCATCCCCGTGTCGGCCGTGACGGAAGGCGGCATGGAGACCGTCAGCAAGGGGTCCAGAAGCGCCGACTCGGGCAGGAGGAGGTGGCTGTAGTAGGATTTCTTCGTGTTCTCCTCTTCGTCGGTGACGACGCAGACCCCGGTGGCCTCGCTCCCGGTGCCGGCCGTCGTGGGGATCAGGATCTTGGTCAGCCCCCGCTCTTTGAACATGTTCTGGCCCACGTAATCGAGGGCCTTGCCGGTGTGGGTCGCCATCATCGCCACCCCCTTGGCCACATCCAGGGAGCTGCCGCCCCCGATCCCGATGACCGTGTCGTAGTTCCCCTCCCGGGCGATTTTGGCCGCCTCGTCGATGATCCGGGCCGGCGGCTCCGGCACGACATCGGCGTAGATCCCCCAGGGGATCCCCTCGGCCTTGAGCCCCTCCTCGATGGCGGCGGTGAGCCCCACCTTGACCACCCCGGGATCGGTGACGATCAGGACCTTCTTGCCGCCCAGCATCCGCACTTCCTGGCCCACCTGGCCGGCCACCCCCTTGCCGAGGAGGATCCGGTTGGGGGCGAAGAAGGGGGAAACCCGCTCCATATTATACGATCGCGAACTCATGGTCTTTAAGCTCCTTTCTCTGTAGCATGCCGGATTTCGCTCCGGAACCCGGTACGGACTGGGATTCCCGCTTGCGCGGGAAACTCTCATGCCCCGTGGCGCACCGCGAAGGCATGAAAACACCTGTCACTCCCTCTATGTTGAAAAGCAAGTTTCTTTTTCAACAAAGGGGTAAAGTTTCTGTTCTTTGAAATCGCAATCCTTAAATCAGCCTTCTATGTGCAGACATGCCCGG
>JAKAFS010000151.1 GCA_021817825.1 Deltaproteobacteria bacterium
AGGAGGATCCTTTTCATATTGCAAACTCCCTTCTTTCCTTAAAGCCAGCGACGATGACATACGATCTTCGGGAATACGCCCCTGCAGGGGAAAAGTCGGTGTGCGGCACGAACATGGGCTTCGTCGTGGGAGAGCCTCTCTAAGAATCCACTGGCATATTTTATAGCAATCCCTCTCTGAAAAATCAAGCTTCCCGGTCATTATGAGTCCCGGGTGTCATATGGCGATGATCCCATCGCTGCGCGTGTGGCTTAACAATCGACGCGTTGGTTTAATCAGCGACAGAAATCTTTATATCGCCGTCAACCTTGACAATCTCAGGGAAGATCCCTATTTTAGGGCCGTTATCGCACCGATTTGCTGTGGTTTTCTCCCGGCAAGTTAAAACCGCTCATAACCGTATGGAGAAAGCAAGGGGAAATACACTATGCAAAAACATTACAAGTTTTCTCTGTGGTACGTCGTTCTGGGTATCTGGGTGGTCCTGATCGTTCAGAACTATATCGCCTCGATGTTCGCCGCCCAGATCATTCCCTACAGTCAGTTCCTCGCGCTTCTCAAATCGGGAAAGGTGACTGAAATTGCCGTTTCCGCCAATCAAATCCAGGGGAAGATGAAGGTCGACGGAACCCCCGAAGACTTCAAGCCTTTTAAAACGATCCGCGTCGATCCGGACCTCTCCAAGGTGCTGGAGCAGTATCCCGTCACTTTCAAGGGAGAGATCGAATCGACCTTTGTTCGCGATCTCTTCTCCTGGATATTTCCACTGATTTTGTTTGTGGGCGTCTGGTATTTCCTGATGAAGCGGATGGGCGGCCAGCAGGCCGGCTTCATGACCCTGGGCAAGAACAAGGCGAAGATCTATATGGAAAACGAGCTGAACGTCACTTTCGCGGATGTAGCGGGAGTCGACGAGGCGAAGCAGGAACTGGTCGAGGTGATCGATTTCCTGAAGACGCCGAGCCGGTTCACCGAAATCGGCGGCAGGATCCCCAAGGGCATCCTCCTAGTGGGACCGCCGGGGGCCGGCAAGACCCTGCTCGCCAAGGCCGTCGCCGGCGAAAGCGGCGTCCCCTTCTTCAGCCTCTCCGGATCGGAATTCGTCGAGATGTTTGTGGGCCTTGGGGCGGCCCGCGTCCGCGACCTTTTCGTCCAGGCCAAGGAGAAGGCCCCCTGCATCATCTTCATCGATGAGCTCGACGCCCTGGGGAAGGCCCGCGGTTTCAGCGCTGTAGGCGGTCACGACGAGCGGGAACAAACCTTGAACCAGCTCCTGGTCGAGATGGACGGCTTCGATCCAAAGGTGGGGGTGATCCTCATGGCGGCGACGAACCGGCCGGAGATCCTCGATCCGGCGCTCCTCAGACCGGGCCGTTTCGACCGCCATGTCCTAGTCGACAGGCCGGACAAACTCGGGCGCGAGCAGATCCTCCGGGTCCACATCAAGAAAATCAAGACGGTCCCCGATCTGAATCTGGAAACACTGGCCAATATGACGCCGGGCATGGTGGGGGCGGATCTGGCCAACCTCGTCAACGAGGCCGCGCTCCTGGCCGTCCGCCGGGACAAGACCGAGGTGGGGATGGCTGAATTCGAGGAGGCCGTGGAGCGGATCGTCGGCGGTCTGGAGAAAAAGAACCGCCTGATCAACGCCAGCGAACGGGAAACCGTCGCCTATCATGAGATGGGACACGCGTTGGTCGCCCTGTCGCTCCCCGGGACCGATCCGGTGAAGAAGATCTCCATCATCCCCCGGGGAGTCGCCGCCCTGGGTTATACGATGCAGGTCCCCACGGAGGACCGGTTCCTCATGAGAAAAACCGAGCTGGAGAACAAGATCGCATCGCTTTTGGGAGGACGGGCCGCGGAAGAGATCATTTTCGGCGACATCTCCACGGGCGCCCACAACGACCTTGCCCGGGCCACCGATATCACCCGGAGCATGATCCGGGAGTACGGCATGAGCGAAAAGCTGGGACAGGTCTATCTCGCGGGTGAAAAACAGCCGCTTTTCCTGGCCTCGGGACCCCGTGAGACCGGAGATTACAGCGAAGCAACGGCCGAGATCATCGACCAGGAGATACGGGAGAGTATCCGTCGGGAGTACGAACGGGCGCTGGCGATCCTTACGGAGAAGAGGGAGATCCTGATTCGGGGTGCCCGCCTGCTTCTGGACAAGGAGAAGCTTGACGGCGAGGAGATCCGCGCCCTCCTGGCGCTGCCGGCTGCGCCCTCCGAAGCGGCCGCCCAATGACGGAAAGACCAAATTAACTGGATTTCCGGATGAAATACTGGTAAGAAGGCCCTTCCGTTTCCGGTCATCACGAGAAGGAAACGGTGAAGCGGACCGACAAGGAAAAACCTTAAAAGGAGAAATCTATGGCATCCCAAAGCAGGGAAACCCGGCAGAGGCAGTTGGCCGAATGGGAAGTAAAGTTGCAGAAGCGTCTGGCGTTTCTTGGAGAAAAAGGGTTTGACGAGAAAAAGATCGCGCGTGATGTCCTCGTCAAGGAGTTGAAGGCAAAAATCAAGGAATCGCAGGTCCGCCTCCGGGCGATCGGCGCCAACGAAAAGCAGGTTGCGGAGCTTGCCGCCGTGAAGGCGGAGCGTTCGGCAAAACCTAAAGAAGAGGCCCCCCCGAAACCGAAGAAGGCCGCAGAGCCGGCCCCTGAAGCCAAGCCCAAGAAGAAAAAGAAAAAGGAAGAAAGCGCCGAACCCCAGCAGGCTTAGTCATCGTTCCCGGTTTTCGTCGAGACGGCACGTTACACAGAACGAGGGAAATCAGATCTCCACGCCATCCAGATGGCAGGTATCGTTCAGAAACATGAGGCGAGGCCGGTACCCCGGCCGGCACTCCAGCGCGGAGAGCGAGCAGTTCATCACCACGAAGCGATCCCGGAAGGCCTGTTCGAGTCCCAGGGCATGACAGAGGATCGCCCGGAGCGTGACGCGGTGGGTGGAGATCAGGACCGTTTTTCCTTCCCGCACCGCCGCATCGAAGGCGCGGCCCCCGCGTCCGGCCAGGGAGAGGGAATCCTCGCCCCCCGTGGGGCTCCCGGTCCTTCCCCCCTTGTTCCAGATCTCCCAGTCCTCTTTAAAACGGACGGCCACTTCCGGCCGTGTCAAACCCTCCCATTGGCCGTAGTCGCATTCACGAAGCTCGGGCGTTGCGACCACAGGAATCTCCCCCGGCTGTCGCGCAGCGATGATTTTCGCGGTCTCGCTCGCCCGGTTCAGATCGCTGGTGTAGATCACCTCCAGGGGAACGGTCGACAGACGTCCGGCCAGCGCCTCCGCCTGCCGCCTGCCCCGGACATTCAGGGGAATGTCGACCTGGCCCTGGATCCTTTTGTCCTGATTCCAGTCCGTCTCGCCGTGGCGAATCAGATAAACGATGGAAATGGCTCACCTCCACAACTTGCTGGGCGACCGGCTCAGGCCGGCCCCGGTTTTCTCCAATCAAAACAGAGGCGGAAGATAGACAAAAAGCGCCGACCCTGTCAAGGCCCTTTTTGTCGCCGCCGGTCGGCAATTGACCTGCATGGCATACGGGGCATTGACCTTCGGGCGTTTCATGTTTATACTATCATCGTCGGGTCAGCGACGGAAGACCGGCCGGAAATGGGGCGGAACCCTGTATTGACAGAAAAAAGAGAGACGGCATGACCAAGGAGCGGATACCGGTCACTTCCGCCATCCTCGCCATGAAGCAAAGCGGGCTGGCTTTCATCCTGCGCCCTTACCGTTACGAAGAACACGGGGGAACCCGGGTATCGGCACAGGAACTGGGAGTGGATGAGCACCTCGTGATCAAGACCCTCGTCATGGAGGACGAGCGGGGTGTTCCTCTGATCATTCTCATGAACGGGGACCGGCAGGTCTCCACGAAGGCCCTGGCGAGGATCCTGGGAGTGAAATCCGTCACCCCCTGCGATCCCCGGATTGCGGAAAAACATACCGGCTATCGGGTGGGTGGCACCTCTCCGTTCGGCACAAAGAAACCTCTCCGGATTTTCATTGAGCAAGGGATCGCCGCCTTGCCTCGCATCCTGATCAACGCCGGCAGCCGGGGACTGCTGGCCGAGATGTCGCCGACCGAACTGATCCGGGCCCTGAAACCCGTTACGGTAAAGGTGGCCATATGAAGGAAAAACAGATGGTGATCCGCTGCCTCCGCTGCGGCACGAAAAATCGCATACCGAAGGAAAGGCTTCACGACCGGCCGCTTTGCGGTAAGTGCGGAGGTACGCTGGATGAAATGATCATCCGCTGCCTCCGCTGCGGCACGAAAAACCGGATGCCTGAAAACCGCCTTACCGAACAGCCGCTCTGCGGCAAATGCGGCGCCACGCTGGTCGTCACCAGTGAGCAGGGACGTCCCGTCGAGGTGACCGACAGCACCTTCAGCCGGGAGATCCTCTCCGCCCCCGGATCGGTCCTGGTCGACTGCTGGGCGCCCTGGTGCGGCCCCTGCCGCACGGTGGCGCCGATCCTCGACGAACTGGCCTCCAAGTATGCAGGCGGGGTCCGGAT
>JAKAFS010000071.1 GCA_021817825.1 Deltaproteobacteria bacterium
CGTTACCTGCCCGATTATTTCGACGAAGTGCTCAAACAGCTTTTTCACATCCCCATGCCGGCGGATGAATAGGGGGACAGCTCCCTTATTTCCCCGAGAGACCGTTTTGTAGGGCGTTCAAAAAGGGGCAACGGCCGATCGTCGATCGTCAGCCCTGACGTTTCTGGACGAGATCGAAGCCCAGATCGAGGAGCTTTTCCGCATCTTTTGTCCGCAGGGCGGGATTTTTTGCCCCCATGACGACGGCGATGAGGCGGGTGTTGTCCCGTTTGGCCGTGGCGATGATGTGGTAGCCCGCCGCAACGACCCAGCCGGTCTTCAGACCGTCGGCATTGGGATAGCGCTTCAGGAGGGCGTTGCGGTTGTGCTGGGTGATGTCGCGGTAGGTGAATTGCTGCTGGGAGTGGATGTTCAGGGATTCGGGAAAGGTGCGAAGGTAGTCGTTCGCCAGGATCAGCATGTCCCTGGCCGTTGTCTGCTGCCCTTTGGCGGGCAGGCCGTTGGGATTGATGAAGATGCTGTGCTTCATCCCCAGTTCGCGGGCCTTGCGGTTCATCTGGGCGACGAAATTCTCGACGGTTCCCCCGATATATTCGGCCACGGCCACGGAGGCGTCGTTTCCCGAAACGACGGCCATTCCCTTAAGGAGTTCCTCCAGGGGAATCTCGCTTCCCGGCTGGATGAACATTTTCGATCCGCCCGTCTGCCCGGCCTTCCTGCTGATTTTGACCGCATCGCGGGGATGGACCTTGCCCGCCCGGATCGCCTCGTCGGCAAGGTAAAGGGAAAGGACCTTGGTGATCGAGGCCGGTTGGAGCGGAAGATCCGCGTTTTTGGCAAAGAGGATTCTGCCTGTGGTTGCGTCCATGAGAATTGCGGAACGGGAAGCCAGCCGGGGCCCTTCGTCGGCGAATCCCGTTGCCGCCGAAAGGAGAGAGGTCAGGATCACGAGGGAAAGAAAAAGTTGCTTGGCGATCGTCATTGTTGCCGGCTCCTGTCGAAACGAGGATGGCGCCCCGCTTGCGGCAGGGCGCCATCCGCTTATTCCGCTTGGTTGATTCCCGAAAGCTTCCAGGGATGATCTCCCACCGGACGGGTAAAGGTCCAGTATTCGCTGAATTTGACCGGTTCGGTCTTGCTGCCCGACAGGACCTCGCCGGATCCTTCGTCGACGGTGTAATCCAGGAGATTGGCGTAGATCTTCACGGTGATGAAATCTTCACCCTTCTCCTGCCAGATTTCCACGATCTCCACGGTGCGGACGGCGATGTTCTCCAGCCGGTTGATCCGTTTTTTGGCCTTCAACTGGTCCGCTTCCCCGTTGAAGGTGGCGAACATCTCGTCGGTCAGGAGGTTCCGGGCCGAGGACATGTCGCGGTTGGCCCAGGCCCCCTGAATGCGGAAGAAGAGGTCCAGGCAGCCGTCCGTAAAGGCCTTTTCCTGGAAGCGGGGATCCATCTGGCGGATGTGGCTCAGACCGGTCTCGACGTCGTTTGGCTGCGGGGCCGGGTCATAGGACTGCATGGCCGGGGTTTCCCGGTAATAGGTTGCCGGTTGGTTGTCAGCCGTCTGAGCGCTGCGCCTTCGTTTGATGAACCAGTAGATGCCGTAGAGCAGCGCTCCGATCAGGATGATCTCCATCAGCCCGATTCCGCCGCCCATCCCGCCCGTTCCGCCGGCAAAGCCCAAGCTGCGGAAGAGCATCCCGCCGAGAAGCCCCCCGGCGATCCCGCCGGCCATGCTGCGAAGAAAACCGCCGCCTCCGAAGGGCGAAGCGGCTGGTTGGGCAGGCGCCCCGTACTGTCGGGAGGGACTGACCGGCGCCGGCGCCGGCGTCGAGCGGGGCGCGCTGTAGGTCCGCGAACCCCGGCTGCCGAAAGACCGGCCGCCGCCGACCCGGGCCCAGGCGTCGATCGCCAGGACAGAGATGACAAAAAAGAGGGTGAAGATGATAAGGCCGCCTTTGGCCCACCTGTGGTTGAACATGACGCCTCCCTTATTTCTGTGACGTATTTTTGCCGCGTAAGATAGCGGCTGAGGCCGCGCCTTGTCAATCACTTTTTGGGGCCGTCTCCGCCGGCGATTCGACCTGACCGCTGAGAATAGCGCCGCGTATCCGGTCCGAGAGCGCTTCGACGGAGGCAAAGGCCCGTGGGTCGAGGGATTCGCCCACGACAAGCCGTCCCTTCGCTCCCCCGAAAAAATCGGGACACCATTTACCCTTCGGGAGGATGGCCCGGGACCCCGTGATCGTCACCGGGATGATCGGTCGTTCCAGATGCAGGGCCAGATAGGCCGCGCCGGATTTCAAGGGGCCCAGGACACCGTCGGCGCTCCTCGTCCCCTCGGGGAAGATGAGAAGCGATCCGCCGCTTCGAAGGACGTCGGCCGCCGCCTTGAGGGCGGGCACCACATTGCCCCGCCGGTCGACGAAAAGCAGGGGCTCGCCGGCAAAAATCAGGCCCAGAAAGGCGACCTCCCTTTTGCCGATGACGAAGAGTCGCTTCCGGAGGCGGTAGGGGAGCGTGCTGATGATCCAGGGGGCGTCCAGATTGGACTGATGGTTGGCGACGATGATGGCGTTGTCGGGGACGAGCCGCTCGCCGTGGAGAACCTGGAAGTCCCAAAAGAGACGGGAGCAGAGCCTTACGAGCCCCAGGATCAGCTCGCTCAGGGGGTTCCAGAAGGTCGTCATTCCGGTCGTGATCGTGCCCCGGAGAATGGTTTCGTCGAGGTGGTTTGCGCCCGCCCGCTCGGGGCAGGCGGCCAGGATCCGGACGAATTCTTCGAGGGTCTGGAAGGGGCTCACCTTCTCGGTCTCCACGGCGATCTCCAGGGCCGCTTCGAGAAAAACGATCAGTTCGATCATGCCCAGGGAGTCGATCCGGTGGTCGGCCAGCGTCTCGTTGGCATAGAGCCGTTCGGCCCGCAGTTTCCGGACCAGGCAGGCGATGATCTCCTCTTCCCGGAGGCTCGTCGCCGACAGGAGATTTCTGGGGATCGCCGCGCCCGTCGCTTCGGTCTGATAGACCCCCTGCTCCAAAAGGCGGATCACTTCGTCGATCAGGACTTTCCGCGTGGAGTTGCGGGGCAGCGGGTCGGCCGAAAGCGCAAAGCGGGTCAAGGCCTTGTAGCCGGGGAGCGTCCGGTTCAGCCGGGCGATTTCCCCCCGGATCGCGGCGTAGCTGCCCGCCCCTTTGAGCGCCGGGACGATGACGGCGTAGACCGTCTCGTGTCCTTCCCCGTCGTTGCGGCCGAAGACGGCGATTTCGGCGATCGCCGGCGATTGCCGGTAGTAGAGTTCCAGTTCCTCGGGATAGACGTTCTTTCCCGAATGAAGGACGATGACGTTCTTCTTGCGGCCCGTGATGTGGATATGGCCCCGGTCGTCGACGAATCCCAGGTCCCGGGTGTTGAAGAACCCCTCCCCGTCGAAGGCTTCGCGGTTCGCTTCCGGGTTTTGATAATAGCCGGCCATTACCGCCTTGCCCCTGAGCCAGATCTCCCCGATCCCGTCGGCGTTGACCTCCTTGATCCGCACTTCGTTGCCGGCGATGGGGGGACCCACGGCGCCGGCAACGGCATCCCGGTAATAGGGAATCGCGATCGGTCCCGTGGTTTCCGTGAGCCCGTAGCCTTCCATGATGTAGAATCCCATCCGGCGATAGGCCTCGAAGTAGGACCGCTTGAGCGGCGCGCCGCCGCTGATGAAAAACCGCATCCCATGGCCGAAGACGTCGTGAACGGGCTTGAAGACCTGCTTCGGGAGAAACCCCATCCCCAGGGCCTTCAGAACCGGAGCGGCCTTCAGGAAAAAGAGGAAGAGGCGGTATTTGGGCCGCGATTGCGTCCGGATCTTGAGGAGCAGGGCATCGAAAAAGAGTTCCCACATCTGGGGGGCCGCCGGGAAGATCGTGATCGGATGCTCCCCGAGCGTCCGGATGATGTCCGGTCCCTTGAGGGAGTTCTGGAAGACGATGGCGCTTCCCGTGAGGAGCGGGGCCATGAAGGTCGATTCGAAGGCGTAGACGTGGTAGAGGGGCAGCATCGCCAAGGTCACGTCGGCAGGGGTGTACTCTTCAAGCTCGGTGCAGACCTGGGCCACGTGGAGGATATTGCCGTGGGTCAGGGAGACGATCTTGGGGGCCCCCGTCGTTCCGGAGGTGAAGAGGAGCGAGGCGATGTCGCCCGCTTGGATCGCCGGTTCCGCGAGCGTCTCTGCGGCCGAGTTCGCCCCGGCATTTTCCTCCGGCTCCGCGGCGAGCGAAAAGACGGTCAGATCGGGAAAAAGATCGCGAAAGGGCGCGGCGGCAAAGAGCCCCTTGGCCCCGGCGCTCTTGAGCATCTCCCGGTAGGTCTCCGGGGAGAGGTTCGTGTCGAGCGGAAGGGCGATCGCCCCGATGGCGGTGATCGCCATGTAGGACATGCACCACTCGGGGGAGCTGGCCCCCAGAATCGCCAGGACATCCCCTTTGGCAAACCCCTGCCGGCGCAGAAAGAGGGCCCGCTTCTCGACCCTGTTCCAGGTCTCGCCGAAGCTGATCCCCTGGATACGAAAGAGGGTGCGGTCCGCGTACTTCCGGCAGACCGCTCGATAGGCCGCGTAGAGATTCGGAAATTCCATAGACACCCCGCTGGCATTTGATCGGCTTGCCGGGTTTTTACCACGATCGGGCGCGCTTGTCCCCCTTTTTTTGCGGATCGACGGAAAAGAAAGCTTGGAAATGGCGGGCGGCGTCCTCTTGGGGGGGCTGGATTGCAAACGCCCCGGCCGGTCTGATTCCGGTCGGGGCGTCTTGACTGGCAGCTCAATAATTCTGAATCGTCAGCGCTTTTTCCGCCATTCGTAGGGGAGGATCTCCACTTCGGGGAAGAAGTAGGCGATCTCGACCTTCGCCGTCTCGGGGGCGTCGGACCCGTGCACGGTGTTCTTCTCGATGTCGGTCGCAAAGTCCGCCCGGATGGTTCCCGGGGCGGCTTTCTTCGGATCCGTCGCTCCCATGACCTCGCGGTTCTTGGCGATGGCTCCTTCGCCTTCGAGTACCATGAGCACCACCGGGCCGCTGGTCATGAACTTCACGAGATCGGCGAAGAAGGGGCGCTCCTTGTGCACGGCGTAGAAGCCCTCGGCCTCGGCCTGCGACAGGCGCTTCAGCTTGATGGCGATGGGCTTGAGCCCGGCGGCCTCGAAACGGGAGATGACGGTGCCGATGACACCCTTTTCGACTCCGTCCGGTTTGATGATGGAAAATGTTCTTTCGATTCCCATATGATCCTCCTATGACTGCGTAGATGGTTTTTTCCGATAAGGCCTTGCCCTATTGGGGAGTGTATAGCCGCAGGCGGACTTTTCTGTCAATGGTAAAGATCGCCGCTTCAGGAACGGGGGGCCTTTGCGATGGTATAGAATGGCATAGAAGGGGGGCCGGCCCGTGACATAGAGATGGAAGACCGCAGGCGGAATGTGCTATGACAATTACCGCGATCCGGTTGTGTGATGGATCGTCGGACGGCCCCATCTGAACGCCTGACGCATAGGGAGAACGATGCCTTGAGCAAGACTGCGATCGTCGATATCGACAACACGCTTTGGCAATTCAGCGACGCCTTCTATCGGGAGCTGAAGAAGATCAACGAACACTTTCCCTCGCCCGCTGACTGGCGTCGTTACGACATCTGGGAGGGATACTGCTCGCTCGCGACCTTTCGGGAGGCGATCGGCAGGGTCCATCACGATCAGGACAGCGACCGGCACCAGCCCTATCCGGAAGCCCGGGCCTTCCTGCGATCCCTCCGGGCGCAAGGTTTTTACGTCATCATCGCCAGCCACCGTTCCCCCGAAACCTTGCCGCCCACGGAAAAATGGCTGATGCGGCACGGTCTGGACTATGACGAACTCCACCTCTCCTTCGACAAGACCGTGCTTTTTTCCCGAGCCGCAGTCGTCGTGGACGATTCGCCCGCGACGCTGGAAAAGGCCGTCGCCGGCGGAGTGCTGGGCACGGGACTGCTGTTCCCCTGGAACCGGGCCTGTGCCGGCAACGGGTTTAGGCTTTTTGAAAACCTCGACGAGGTGCGGGACTACATCCTGGAGGTAAATCCGGGCCGATGAACCATCAGCAAGTGTTTATCAATTCCACCCCTGCGGACCTTCGAAAACGGCAGATCCACCATTGCCCTCGCTGCGGCGCGCGGCTTTCCGAACAGCGGCTCAAAAAGCACCAGCGGCAGATCTGCCCGGCCTGTCGCTACACCCATTACCTGAATCCCAGTCCCGGCGTGACCGTCATCGTGCCGTCGAAAGAGCGGCAGGTGTTGATCGCCAAACGGGCGGAAGAGATCGACTTCGGCGGCAAATGGTGCCTGCCCGGCGGGTATGTGGAATACGAGGAGAGCTTCATCGATGCCGCTTTCCGGGAAGTCGGGGAAGAGACCGGTCTTGCGATCCGGCTTGCGGGCATCGTCAATGTCGTCTCGAATCTCTGCAACGGCGACCATCATACGCTGGTGGTGGTCCTTTTGGCCGAAGCCGTCGGCGCACAGCCCGTGGCCGGAGACGATTGCACGGAAGTCAAATGGATCGACCAAGGTCAACATCAGGACATCGACTATGCCTTCGAAGCGGACCGGCGGATCATCGACGGCTATTTCAACGGCCACCTCCAGATGATTCCCATCGATGAACGCTTCCGAATAAAGCCATTCCCTGCGAAGAATTAAATTTCCTCGTTCGCAGTTCCGGTCTTTCAGCGCTTCTCGGCGATGAGGAGTTCCTGGTTCTTCAGGAACACCTGCGTGTCCGGCGGCAGGGAGCGGGTGAGCCAGACGCTGCCGCCGATCACCGACCGGGCGCCGATGACCGTTTCGCCGCCGAGGATGGTGGCGTTGGCGTAGAGGATCACGTTGTCTTCGATGGTCGGATGACGCTTTTGGTTTCTCAAGCCGTTCACTTCCTCCGGACTCAAAGAGAGGGCGCCCAGGGTGACCCCCTGGTAGATTCGCACGTGGCTGCCGATCTCGGCCGTCTCGCCGATGACGACCCCGGTTCCGTGGTCGATGAAGAAACTCTCCCCGATCCGGGCGCCGGGGTGGATGTCGATCCCGGTCCGGCTGTGGGCGGCTTCGGACATGATCCGCGGGATCAGCGGGACCGAAAGTTCATGGAGGCAGTGGGCGACCCGGTAGACGGTGACGGCGTAAAGTCCCGGATAGCAAAAGATGATCTCGTCATAGTCCCGGGCGGCAGGGTCCCCTTCCTGGGCGGCCCGGATGTCCTTGCCCAGGGTTTCCCGCATCGCCGGCAGGCTGCGGAGAAAGGCGACGGCCAGCTGCTCTCCCCGTTCGGCGCAGTTCGCGCAGACCAGATCGTGGCGGAGGCAGTCATGGCGGATGGCCAGGGTGATCTGTTCGGAGAGGTCGTCGAAAAGGGCGCTCATCTCCTGCCCCAGGACATAGCCGACGTTGACGGCATCGAGGCGGGTCCCGCCGAAATAGCCCGGGTAGAGGATGTTGCCGATCTGCCGGAGGACGGCGAGGACCGCCTCTCGGGAAGGGATCGGTTCGGCGTTGACGTGGTCGAAGCAGTCTTGGCGGTTGCAGGTCGCCGTCAACGCCTCGACGACGACCGGGATTTCCTCCCGGAGGCGCCGCGTCGCGTCGCGGTTCGTTTTGCATTGTTCGGACGGTTCGGCCATGGCGTTCAAACCGTTGCGCAGGCCTGATTCAGGCTGGTCCAGTAAGGAGACATGCCGCGCAGCCGTTCGATGATCGGCGGGAGTTTTTCGATCACGAAATCGATCTCGGCCTCGGTGTTGTAGATGCTCAGGCTGAAACGGATGGAGCCGTGGGCCATCGTGAAGGGGACTCCCATGGCGCGCAGCACGTGGGAGGGCTGTAGGGACCCCGAGGTGCAGGCCGAGCCGGAGGAGGCGCAGATGCCGTATTCGTTCATGAGTAGCAGGATCCCCTCGCCTTCCACGAACTCGAAGCTGATGTTCGTCGTGTTGGGCAGCCGCTGGTCGGTATCGCCGTTGACCCGGCATTTGGGGACCCGGGCGAGCAGGGCCGTCTCCAACTTGTCGCGCAGACGTTTCACCGAAGTGTTTTCCCTATCCAGGTGGCGGGCCGCCAGTTCGCAGGCCTTGCCCAGGCCGACGATGGAAGGGGTGTTTTCGGTGCCCCCGCGGCGGCCCTTCTCCTGATGTCCCCCGATCAGGAAAGGCGCAAATTTGGTTCCCTTGCGGACGTAAAGAACGCCGATCCCCTTGGGGGCGTGGAGTTTGTGGCCCGAAAGGGAGAGCATGTGGATCGTGTTTTTGCTCATGTCGATGGGAATTTTGCCCATCGCCTGCACCGCATCGGTGTGAAAGAGAATGCCCCGTTCCTGCGCCAACGCGGCGGCCTTTTCGACGGGAAAGAGAACTCCCGTTTCGTTGTTGGCCCACATGAGACTGACGACGGCGGTGTCCGGCGTCAGGCTTCCGACCAGCTGTTCCATATCCAGAATGCCGTTTTTGTCGACCGGCAGCTCCGTCACCCGGTACCCCTGGGTGGCGAGGTTGGCATAGAGGGACTTGACGGCGGGGTGTTCGACCCTACTGGTCACGATGTGACGTTTGTCGGGGTTCGTGGCCAGGGCCGAGCGGATGGCGGCATTGTCGCTTTCGGTGCCGCAACTGGTGAAGATGATCTCGTCGGGAGAGGCGTTAAGGAGCGCGGCGACCTGTTCTCGGGCGGCGCGGATCTTCTGGGCGACCTGGCCGCCGAAGGAGTGCATGCTCGAGGGGTTGCCGTAGTAGTCGTGGAAATAGGGAAGCATCGCTTCCAGGACCTCGGGGGCCACCTGGGTCGTGGCGTTGTTGTCCAGATAGACGGTCGTCATGGCGCCACCTCCTCGATGGTCAGGTCCGGTGAAATCAGTTCCCGGAGCCGTGCCTCGACGAAGTGTTTGAGGGTGATATCCGAAGCCTTGCAGGAGGCGCAGGCGCCCCGCACGGCGACGATGACGCGGTCGCCGACGACGTCGATCAGTTCGATGTCGCCGCCGTCATGCTTCAATGAGGGGCGGATCTCCCTTTCGAGAGCCTCCTCGATCTTCCGGATCTTCTGGATGTTGGTCAGTTTTGCCACCGTCGCCGGCTTGATCTCGGCCCGGACCCGTTCGATGATCTGGCGGATTTCGTCGTGGCAGCGACCGCAGCCGCCGCCTGCCTTGGTGTAGTTCGTCACCTCCTCGACGGTGGTGAGGTTGTTTTCCCGGACGGCCCGTTCGATTTCCCTGTCCGTCACGCCGAAGCACTCGCAGACGATCTTCGCTCCCGTATCCGCGGCGGGCGCTCCCCGGTAATTCTCGATCGCCTTTTCCAGGGCTTCCTTTCCCATGACGCTGCAATGCATTTTTTCGTCAGGCAGTCCGCCGAGGTAGGCGGCGATGTCCTGGTTGGTGACCTTGGCGGCCTCTTCCAGGGTCATCCCCTTGATCATCTCGGTGAGCGCCGATGAAGACGCGATCGCGCTGGCGCAGCCGAAGGTCTTGAACTTCGCCTCCTTGATCCGCTGGTTTTCATCGAGTGAGAAGGAGAGCTTGAGGGCATCCCCGCAGGCGATGGACCCCACTTCGGCCACGCCGTCCGGTTTTTCGACTTCCCCCACATTGCGGGGGTTGAGAAAATGCTCTTTGACCTTGTCCGTATATTCCCACATAAAAAGCTCCTTATCGTCATTAATGGGTCTTGCTCGTCCTTTTCGGACCATTTTTGCTGAAAAAGCCGGGGTTGCCGCAGCGATCAACCGTAAAAAAAGTGTATCACCAGGCATTGTCGTTCGCAAGTACAATCCTTCCGGGGAGCTTATCTGAAAGGGTTGACAAATCGTTCCGGAAATGATCCATTGTCCCGAAGTTTTAAAAGGGGCGGGGCTGAAGGAAGAGCAGGTGTCGGAATGACGGATGGCTGGGGGGCGATCCCTTTGCTGCAATGGACGATCAGCAACGAAAAGCTTCTGTGGTGGCTCTTCGCCCTGTCGATCACGACCTTTATCGCCACCTTGGTTGCCGTGCCCTGGTGGTTGGCCCGGATTCCTCCCGATTATTTCACCCGGCCCCGAAGAAAAACCGCATCGACCCGTCATCCGGTGATCCGGACGCTGGGCGCCATCGGCAGGAACCTGCTCGCCTTCGTCTTCATCTTGGCCGGGATTCTGATGCTGGTGCTTCCGGGGCAGGGGATTCTGACGATCCTCGTCGGGGTCATGCTGATGAATTTCCCGGGCAAAAGACGGCTGGAGAGATGGATCGTCTCGCGCGACGTCGTCCTGCATTCCATCAACTGGCTGCGGCGACGGGAGGGGAAGCCTCCGCTGCTTCCTTAAGGGGGAATAGGAGTGAAATGGAAAATACGGAGCGTTTCAACAGCATCAGCCATCTGATCGGCACCGCGGCCGCAGTGGCAGGCATGGTGTGCCTGCTGTGGATCGCGGCGCGGCAGGGCGATCCCTGGAAGGTGGTGAGCTTCAGCATCTACGGGCTCACCCTCGTTTTTCTCTACTGCTGCTCCAGTCTGTACCACGGACTTAAGGGAGAGCGGAAACGGTTCTTTCGCCAGTTGGATCATCACGCGATCTACCTGCTCATCGCCGGCACCTATACCCCGCTGACCCTGGTGGCGCTGCGCGGCGCCTGGGGATGGTCGCTGTTCGGCATTGTCTGGGGATTGGCGGCGGTCGGCATTGTCCTGGAATCGCTGTCCAACGGCCGGCGCCGGATCCTGCCCGTGGCCGTTTATCTGCTCATGGGCTGGTCGTGCGTTCTGGGGATCAAACCCCTGCTCCAGGCCCTGCCCTATGCGGGGTTTATGTGGCTTTTGGCGGGCGGGATCTTCTATACGGCCGGCGTCGTTTTTTACGGTCTCGGGAAAAAAATGCCCCTCTTTCACGCCGTCTGGCATCTGTTCGTTCTGGCGGGCAGCGTCTGCCACTACTGTGCGGTGCTCTTCTACGTGGCCTGAGCCGAGAGCTTACTGAAGTTCCGCGCAAATCCGCTCGATGGCTTCCAGCGTGTTTTCCGCCGTCGTGATCGGCCGACCGATGACGATAAAGTCCGCTTCCGTCCGCAGGGCTTCCTTGACGGAGGCGATGCGGACCTGGTCGTGACGTTCGCGATACCAGGAGGGCCTGATGCCCGTGCAGATCTTTTTCAGGGGGTTGTCCTGAATGTAGGTCATATCCTTCACGGAGCCCAGGATGTACCCATAATTGTTCATCAGGGCGATATCGGAAAAGGCCTGTACGATCTCTTCATAGCTTTTGTCGTAGATCCATTTGATTTCCAGATCCGTAAAGGAGGTCAACGCCGTCACTCCGGCGATGTACTTTAGTAAATCGCTGTTTTTCGGGCGGTAATTCGACGAGCAGTGGATCGTGACGATATTGGCCCCCGCCCCGGCCAGTTTGCCGATGCTGTTCTCCATGGTGGAGGGGATATCGTGCAGCTTGACATCGGCCATGACGCCGAGTTTGAACTCCTCTTTCAGCGCCGAGATGATCCGGATCGCATCGCCGCTGTAGAGCATGTCCGAGATCTTGACCCCCCAGATCAGGTTTTTTGCGCAGGCCTCGGAGAGGGTGGCGAGTATTCCCGTTTCCCGCGCCTGGTGGAAGGTTACGCCGTCCAACGCTACGATCATCCTGGTCATGATGAGATCCTCCTTGGACTGAATCGACAGGTTCGGTGATCGCTCCTCCCGGCTCCGCCGAAGGGACGGGAAACACAGGCAAGAGGCGCATTTTTACGCGAAATCACCATATATGGGTTCCGGCATCCATGTCAATAATATTTGGGGCGGATCCTGGTTCGGGTGAATTCCCCTTGACAGGGCGTCGCAATTCATATAGAGATTACGACCTATTTAACTATTCCAGAAGGAGGATATTCTTTGGTTATCCATAAATCGACACTCAAGAGAAGCAGGCAAGCCGTGAAGCATCAGGAGCGGAATATGTCCGTGAAGTCCGGCGTCCGGACCGCCGTGAAGAGCGTTCTCAAGGCTGCGGACAGCAATGATCTCGATGCCGCCAAGGTCGCCTTGGCCGAAGTCGTTCCGACCATTGCCAAGGCAGCGGCCAAAGGGGCCTTTCACAAGAAGACCGCCTCGCGGAAGATTTCCCGCCTGACGAAACGGGTCAACAGCCTGAAGGCCTAATCGCTACCTCAGAAATCCGAAAGCATCAAACGATACGCCCTCTCGGCTGTGTCAATGGCCAGCTTGGTGAGGGCGTTTCTGCGGCTGGTCTCCGTGACCCCTACGGAGGTGACGGCATAATCTCCCGTTGAGGTGAAGGACCTGTTGGACCAGAGGACCTTGCCGGTCTGACTCTCTTCCAGCGAGAGTTCCAGGACGACCGTGATCCGGTCCTCGGCGGAAAGATTCGTCGGCTTGTAGGCGAGCGGGGAGGCCACCAGGGTAACGATAGCGCCCTTGAAAATGGCATCCGCTTCCGCGGGGCTTACGGCCAATTTGAACCGGCCTCCTTGGACGAACTCGCTGTTGAAGGCCGTGCGGAGGAGATTGTCCACATTGGCTTCGCTGGTCCGGTTGATGAAGGCATCCACGTAGACGGACCGGACTGCCGGATGGAACGTTTCGCCTCCCCCTCCGGCGAAATGATAGCCGCAACCGGCCAAAAGTAGAAAGAAAATCCCCGCGCCCGCTAGGCGCATACCGACTTCCCGCAGGCGAACCCCGCTTCGATCATGCATGATTGACTTCTCCACCGCTTAAAAGGGCTGCTTCCTCTTCCCCGGCACGCGGCGGCCGCGGCGGCAGGTGCCCGGTTGGGGATTCCCTTACCCCTGGATGACGATATTCACCAGCTTCTTCGGGACGTAAACCTCTTTGAGGACCTTCTTCCCCTCGATTTGCCGGGCGATCTTCTCGTCCGCCAGGGCCAGCGCCTTGATCTGCGTTTCCTCTTCGTCGGCAGGAACGCTGATCCGGCTGCGCACCTTGCCGTTCACCTGAATCACGATCGTGATCTGCTCCTCCGAGGCGACCGCCGGATCGAAGACGGGCCAGGATTGGTCGGCGAGCTGCTCACTCCTGCCGAGGAGCGTCCAGAGTTCCTCGGTGATATGGGGAACGATCGGGGCCAAAAGCAGAATGATCGCCTCCGCCGTCTCCCGGACGACCGACAGCGCCAGTTTGTCGCCCGCCGCGGGACGGGGGAACTGATAGAGCGCATTCACCAGTTCCATGACGGCGCTGATGGCCGTATTGAAGTGGAAGCGGTCCTCGATGTCGGACGTGACCTTCCGGATCGTCTGGTGAGTCTTGCGCCGCAGCAGCTTCAGGTCGCCTTCCAGGACGTCGCCGTCGGCGAAGGGCGCCACCTCCTGGATGTCTTCGAGATAATCGAGGATAATCCGCCAGGTCCGGTTGAGGAACCGAAAAGAGCCGTCCACCCCCTGGTCGCTCCACTCGAGGTCCTTTTCCGGCGGCGCGGCGAAGAGGCAGAAGATCCGGGCCGTATCGGCCCCGTAGGCCTTGATCAGGTAATCGGGGTCAACGACGTTCTTGAGCGACTTGGACATCTTCTCGGTCTTGCCGATCACGATCTCGCTGCCGCACTGGCTGCACTTTCCCTCCTGCACCTCTTCCGGGTAGAGATGGCCATGTTCGGGACAGCGTTGCGTCTCCTTGCAGACCATCCCCTGGGTGAGGAGGTTCCGGAAGGGTTCGTCGCAGCCCAGGACCCCGAAGTCGCGGAGCATTTTCGTGTAGAAGCGGGCGTAGAGCAAATGGAGGATGGCGTGTTCGATCCCGCCGATGTACTGGTCCACGGGCATCCAGTAGTCGACGGCGGCCCGGTCGAGGCCCGGTTTGATGTCATGGTGGGCCGAGCAGTAGCGGTTGAAATACCAGGAGGACTCGACAAAGGTGTCCATCGTGTCCGTCTCGCGTTGGGCGGGCTTCCCGCACCGGGGACAGGTCGTTTCGGCAAAGGCCTTATGCCGGGCCAGCGGCGAGCCGCCCTCGCCCGTGAGTTCCACGTCGGCGGGCAGGATGACCGGGAGATCCTCTTCGGGGACGGGCACGGTCCCGCAGGCCTCGCAGATCACCATCGGGATCGGCGCCCCCCAGTAGCGCTGGCGGGAAATCCCCCAGTCGCGCAACCGGTATTGGATGGTCTTTTTTCCTCTGCCCAGGGAGGCCAGATGGTCGGCGATGGCGTCCTGGGCTTTCAGGTTTTCCATGCCGTCGAAGGGGCCGGAATTGACGAGGACGCCCTCTTCCGTATAGGCCTCCGTCATGGTCTTCACATTCAGGGCGCGGTCGTGGGGCTGGATGACGACGATGAGGGGCAGGTCGAACTTCTTGGCAAACTCGAAGTCGCGCTGGTCGTGGGTCGGAACGGCCATGACGCAGCCGGTGCCGTAATCGGCGAGGACGAAATTGGCCGCATAGATCGGCATCTTCCGGCCCGTGACGGGGTTCAGGCAGTAGGACTCCAGGAAGATCCCCTCCTTTTCGTAATATTCGGAGGTGCGCATCTTCTTGTCCTGCTTCTTGATCTTTTCCACGAAGGTCTGAACCTCCGCCTCGCAGGCCTTGCCCTTTACCAGTTCCAGGACCAGGGGGTGTTCCGCGGCGACGAGCATGAAGGTGGCGCCGAAGATCGTATCCTGGCGCGTCGTGAAGACCTTGATCTCCCCCTGGCCGTCAGCCATCGGGAAGACGGCCTCGCAGCCGTAGCTCTTCCCGATCCAGTTCTTCTGCATCGTCAGGACCCGTTCGGGCCAGCCGGGCAACTTGTCGCAGTAGTCGAGGAGCTCTTCGACATAGGCCGTGATCCGGAAGAACCACTGGCTCAGGAACCGCTCACCGACCTCGGAGCCGCAGCGCCAGCAGAGACCCGCCTCGACCTGCTCGTTGGCGAGCACGGTCTCGCACTTGGGGCACCAGTTTACGGTGGAGCTCTTCTTGTAAGCCAGCCCCTTTTCGACCATCCAGAGGAAGAAGAGCTGTTCCCATTTGTAGTATTCCGGTTCGCAGGTGGCCACCTCCCGGTCCCAGTCGTAGCTGAAGCCCATCCTTTTGAGCTGCATCTTCATATGGGCCATGTTCTCATGGGTCCAGACGGAAGGGTGGATTCCCCGCTCGATGGCGGCGTTCTCGGCCGGCATGCCGAAGGCGTCCCAGCCCATGGGATGCAGGACGTTGTAGCCCTTCATCCTTTTGTAACGGGCGACGACGTCGCCGATCGTGTAGTTGCGGACATGGCCGATGTGGATCCGGCCGGAGGGATAGGGGAACATCTCAAGGAGGTAATATTTTTTTCTGGCCGGGTCTTCCGTGACCTTGAAGACCTGCTGCTCCTCCCAGTGCTTCTGCCATCTCTCTTCGATTTCAACGGGATTGTATTTTTTGTCCATGCTTCGCTCCCTCATTGAAGCGCTCCGCAGCAAGCGGCGGAGAATCTTCGAACCTTTCGCGGAATAAATAATCCCACATGCGCGCTTGCCGCTTGGCCAGCCGCCAGCCACGGAAAATGCGCTCGCAGGCGGACTCGCTTCCGGCCCTGGCGGTAAGACCTCGCACATCGGGCTTGCCATTTCACTCCCCTGCTTGGGGAGCTGCGTTCCGGACGTGCCGGCAGAAACGGCGCCCCTTTACTATCCTATATCGGCCCCTATTTCAATGATTTTAGTGATGCCTTCCGCCGGTCGGGAGAGGGGCGCTTGATCCGTGGCTCGGCGCTCCGGATCTCCCGGGCGCCGGACGCACCTTTCCGGATCGTTTGTCGGGAAAGTTCCTTGACGCACTGCTAAGGGAAGTGTATACAAAAAATGCAGCGGTTGATGGCCGCGGTTCCCGGGCTTTGTTGGCGGTCAGGGAGGCCGGAGGTGCTATTGCCATTGGAGAGGTCGTCTTTTGTGTATACAATATGGATTTAAAAATCCTCTCCGCCGGACCGCTGCGCGCTTCCGGTTTTCGGGAGAAGCAGAAGCGGCCGCCTTTGCCGCCGGAATAAGCGGTGGCGGACAGATGTTGCGGTTTTGAAACAAATAGTCTCTCGGTGAAACATTATGTGCCAGTGGAACGAGGCGCCCGGTCTGCTATTCTTATTGAGTTACGAAGAGATGTTCGTTCTTGACAATATGGTATACAATTTGCTGTAAATCATTAAGGTTTACGACGGGAAGCCTTTGCGCAGGTGAGGCGAGGGATGCGCCGTGGACATTGCGCTGTCCATGAAATATAGCGGTTAACTTTTGGGAGGGTATTGGAAAATGGCGAAAATGAGAGGAGCGGATATTATCGCGGAGTATCTGGTCAAAGAGCAGGTCCCTTACCTGGTGGGCCTCTGCGGCCACGGAGATATCGGATTGTTGGATGCATTCTATGATCGGAAGGACAAGATCAAGACCATCTCGGTACGGCACGAGCAGGCGGCAGGGCACATTGCGGACGCCTATTTCCGGGTGGCCCACAAGCCGCTGGCGACGTTCACCTCCTGCGGTCCCGGTTCGACCAACATGCCCACGGCCCTGGGGGCGGCATTCTTGGATTCATCCGCCTTTTTAGCCATCACCGGCGATGTCGCCACCTCCCAGTTCGGCCGGTCCCCCTTTCAGGAGACGGGCCGTCACTACCAGGCGGAATTCGTCAACGTCGTGCGCCCCTATGTGAAGAAGAGCTACCAGGCCACCCGGCCGGAGCAGTTGCCGACCATGATCCGCCAGGCCTGGAAGACCATGACCACGGGCCGGCCCGGCCCCTGCCATCTCGATGTGCCCTTCAACGTCTTTGCCGAAGAGGCGGACGTGGAAGTGCCGGAACCGAAGCTTTGGCGGGAGGGGATCTCGTCGCGGAGCACCTGTAGTTCCGAGTTGGTGAACAAGGCGGCCGAACTGCTGCTTGGCACCGACAAACCCTGCATCATCGCCGGCCATGGGGCCGCCCTGTCCGAGGCCTCCCGGGAACTGGTCAAGCTGGCGGAACTCCTCAATGCCCCGGTGGCCACGACGGCCAACGGCAAGGGGGTCATCCCGGCGGACCATCCGCTGAGCGTGGGACCCGTGGGGAGAAACGGAAGCCACATGGCCAACGAGTCCTGCCGCTCCTGCGACGTGCTGTTGGCCCTGGGCGTCAAGTTCGACGACCGGCAGAGCAGCGGCTGGCTCCCCGGCTACACTTTCAATATTCCGCCCACGAAGCTCATCCATGTGGAGATCGACCCCGACGAACTGGCCCGGAACTACCCGCCCTTTATCGGCATCTTGGGCGATGCCAAGACCTTCCTACAGGAACTCCTGGCCAACCTGGAAAACCGCAAGATCAAGGCCGACGCCAAGCGCAATGCCGCCTGGCTCGCCAGCATCGCCGAGTGGCGGAAGGCCTGGGAGAATTTCAACGCCCCCCAGTATGTCTCCGACGCCGTGCCCATCCAGCCGGAGCGTCTGGTCAAGGACATCCGGGCCGTCCTGCCCCGAAACGGCATCCTCCTGCCCGATGTGGGCGAGCATCACAACTGGCTTCTCCAGTTCTACGATGCCTATGAGCCCTGCACGATGCTTCAGTCCTGGGCCTTTGCGGCCATGGGGTTCGGGATCTGCGGCGCCCTGGGGGCGAAACTGGCCGCTCCCGACCGGGTCTGCGTCTCCGTCTGCGGCGACGGCGGCTTCATGATGACGCCCCACATCCTCAGCACGGCCGTCGAGTACAATATCCCGGCCGTCTGGATCATCTGGAACAACTACGGCTTCAACGTCATCCGCCATCAGGCGAACGGCGCCTGGCCCAATCGCGAGATCGCGACCAGCTTCTGCCGTCACGAGACGGGCGAACTGTTCAATCCCGATTTCGCGGCCCTGGCCAGGGCCTGCGGCGCCCAGGGGGCCCGGGTGGAGAAGCCGGGCGATTTCAAGGGCGTTTTCGATGCGGCGATCAAGGCGAATGCGCCCTTCGTCATTGATGTGGCCGTCAACCGGCAGGTCTTTGCCCCCTCCACGGGGAGCTGGGCCCTGGAGCCCTTCGGCCATCCGGAACCCTCCTACGGGAAACGGAATTTAAGAAAATGACCTGATCCTGACCAAAGGAAAGGTTCTTGATTGGCTGATCGGAAAGCCCTGACAGGCTTTCCGATCAGCCCCATTATTTCCGTATTGGACACGAGTGAATCCATAAGTAGATTGTTCCCCGTTCTCTGCTCTCCTTTTCTGGAAATCATCATTTTATTTGTGGAAAAGACTCAACTCGTGTTACGCAAAAGCTCCAAAACCGGATAGGACTCCGGCCTGCATGAAGGAAGGCGGGTGTCTCCGATTCCACGACATTTGTCTTTTGGGCCCGGATAAAAAAAGGCCCCGTTCCTTTTGAGGTGAAGCCATGACCGTTGTCGATCATAAGACCCATTTGACCGTAGGCGCTATTCTGTCCAGCTCGGAGCTGCTGGACAAGGTGCATCGATTGGCCAAGGGTGAATTCAACAAGGTCCATACCGAGCTGGTATTCGGGCTCGATGAAGCGATCCCGGTGGGGAAATCACTGGCGGACAAGGGGGCCGATGTCATTATCGGCAGAAGTTGCATCGCCGAATTGCTGAGAGAAAATCTGCCTATACCGGTGATTCCCATCAAGGTGAATCCGTTGGATATCCTGACCAGCATCAAAATGGCCATGAACTTCGGCAAGCGGATTCTCATCACGACCTTTCGGACGCCGCTCCAAAGCATGGAGATCCTGGAAGAGATATTCAATGTCAAGATCATCCAGGGCATCTATTACGA
Source organism: Deltaproteobacteria bacterium (assembly GCA_021817825.1). Classification (GTDB taxonomy): domain Bacteria; phylum Desulfobacterota; class Syntrophia; order Syntrophales; family UBA5619; genus JAKAFS01. The sequence goes on from JAKAFS010000071.1 coordinate 18,785, forward strand.
CAGCGCGAGTCTCGAACAGGTGATCGTCGGGGCCAAGGCGCAGGGGGTGTCCGTCGTCATCGGCGGCGGCGTCTCCATTCGCTATGCAAAAAAATATGAACTTCCGACAGTCGCCCTGCACATCTCCGACGAGGCGGTCGCCTTTGCCGTCGCCGATGCGCTTTCCCTCGCCAAGTTCAGCCGCCAGGAGCAGGAAAAATCGAAACGGTATCAGTGCATCATCGACGCCACGTCGGATGCGATTGTCTCCTCGGACCGGTTTGGCGTCTTGACGACGATGAACAAGGCGGCGAAGACTCTTTTCAACATCGATGAAAATTCATCGGCCACCTACGAATTGAGCGAATATTTGCCCAAATCGAATTTTCGCAAGATTTTCGAAACGAAGCAGCAGATCGG
>JAKAFS010000072.1 GCA_021817825.1 Deltaproteobacteria bacterium
GGACCGGACTTGAACCATCATGGAACGCTCTTCGCCGGTCAGTGCACGAAATGGTTCGTGGAATCCGGGTTCATTGCCGCGGCCAATGCCGCCTCTCCGGAAAGCACGGTCTGCGTCAATATCCACGGCATGGTCTTCAAAAAACGGATTCTCCCGGGCACCATTATCCGGTTTGAAAGTAAAGTAATATTGGCGGGCCGGTCTCGTCTGCTGGTTTATGTCAGAGCGATGGACAGCAAGATTGAGGAATTGATCGTCGATGGGTTCCTGACCTTTGTCCATGTGGACCCGCAGGGCCGCTCCCTGCCCCATGGCATCACCATCGAAGCCGCCACAGAGGAAGACATCGCCCTCCAAGAAAGAGCCAAAGCCTTATCGACATGAGGAGTCACAGCATCTTTTCTGGCTTTTCCCACGCAAAACCTTCAGGAAAGTGCGATTCTCCGGATATCGCACTTTCCGCTAGCTTCTCACCGGGGGATCATTGCCCCGGGGCGACAATCACCTGTTCTTTTCCCCACCAGCCTTGATCCTGAGATTTCTTCGCATCCTCCACAGTCGTGTGTTTATACCCCCACCAACTGTATTTCAAATGGTCCCAGCTTTGGTACATGCTGTTGTGCTGGTTAAATTCCGATTGCCGGGCGGCCGCACCGCAACCGAACAGAAGGAGCGATAACAAAATGACCATCATCACTTTTTTTGCGTTCATAGGGTCCTCCTCAGATAGTGATACGCTGTCTTTTTAATCCCTGCGGGTGAACTGCCTCCCGTATCGGCCCGCAACGGTAGCGATGAGCATAAAGCAATGCCCGCGAGGAACCAATCGGGGAATAATATGGGATTATATATAGGGAGAAACTAATACAGGGCCGAAGCTCGCGCCCGAACACAGGATAAAGAGCAGAGGGGCAAACCGAACGAGTCTTTGACAACTAGCGGCTAAACATATATATGGCCGAACTCGCTTTACCGGCCAAAGGCCGACTGAGGACAGTAAAGCTCAAGAGGAATTGAGAAAGGGAATTAAGGAATAATCGCAGACATGGCAGCAGAACAAAAGAGTGAGGCATTGACCGTAAACAAGGAGAAGACTTTTTTCAAGAATGTGCTGGCTGCACCAATGGTGCTCTGGGAGGCATGGGAAGAGGCCCGACGACTTGTCCGGAACGAATATAAACGGCGCAGGTTCATCGAATAGCAAAGAGCAACGGCCAGCAGCAGACTGAATAGACACTGTCCATAGGGGGTAACGGCCGCGGCAGATGCAGGGGGAAATTGCATTTACCGCGGCTTTTATGAGAGAAATCGCAAATGATTCTGATTGCGCCCATGAACGCAAACAACATCGGCAATAAAGGATTAAAGGGCTTTCTGAAAATCCTTATCGTTGAATACGGCGGTCACCATCTGATCGACGAGGCGATAGGCCCCTTTTTCCAGTTCCCCTTTGTCTTCGGCGGACCGCGGCGGCGGCGCGGTGACGGTGAAATCTTTCTGCAGCTTCGTTTCCCCGTTCTTGGAGATCAGCACCTGAAACTTGCATTCCTGATCGGTCATCGAGTTCAGGGTGAACTGAAACTCCGCCGTGTTCTTCGGCAAGGCGGCGCGCGCTTGCGGCGGCGGCGCGTATCCCCACCAGTAAGGATTGTAGGGCTGCCCATAATAGCCCGCAGACTGATCGAGGATCTTGATGCCCGCATGCTGGAAGGCTTTCTGAAAGCAGGACCACAGATAGGATTCGAGCTGCACCGGGGCTTCGTAGTACACCTTCTTGTCGGCGCTGTAATAGCCCCAGGCCTTGGTGTTGGCGGCGTTATTGGTGAAATTGTACAGAAGCACGGTCTTGCCCTTGAATTGCTTGTAAGCGTCGGCGCGAAAGGCCGGGGCATAGCTCTCCTGCTTCATGGCGACCTTGAGCCCCCCGCCTACGCCGGCACAGCCAATCAGTGCAAGGGCCGCCACCACCCATATCCCGCATTTCATCGACTTCCAGACGCTGTCCATCTTCTGCCTCCTCATAATGCATTATCTTCCATTATTCTTTTGGATATCCCTTGTATTCGATCATGGCCTCCGCTGTCTGTCAATCCTTGTCCAAACTCTTCACATCGATAAAAGGGATGGCGTTGGAGGTGATTTTGGGCATGTGGCCGTCCCATTTTTCGATGGCCTTGATCGAGGCCTCGATCTGGCGCAGTTTGATCAGCTGGGGCGTCACGTTCTCCTTCTGAAGCCGCAGGGATTCGGCCTCAGCCCGGGCGCTGGCGATCTTCTGCTCCGCCTCGATCTTGATCCGTTCCAGATCCCGCTGCGCCTTCATCGCCAGCTGCTCGGCGGTCTGCTTCGATTCGATCGCCTGCTCGAACTGCTGGGAGAAGCGGAAATTGACGATCGAAAAATCATCGACCAGGATGTCGTATACGCCGAGCCTTTTATTCAATAGGTCCTTGATCTCCCCCCGGATCCGCTCGCGCTGGGTGATCAGTTCCACCGCCGTATAGCGGGCGGTGATGGCCTTCACCACCTCCTGGACCGCCGGGTCGATGATGCGCGCCTTGTAATCGATTCCAATGCTCTGATAGACCTTGTTCGCCTTCTCCGGCACCACATGGTAGTTCACCGCGATGGTCGATTTGGTGTCCTGCAAGTCTTTCGAGACCGATTCGGCATCGGTCTGCGATTTATGGATCCGAACGTCGACCTTCACGATCTTCTGCATGATCGGGATGCGCAGATGGAGCCCCTCGCCGAGGACGGAATCCTGGACGGCGCCGAAGTTCAGCACCACGCCCCGCTCACCGGCGCCGACAATGACAAAGGGATTGATCACGAAGTAAAGGATGATGATGCCGACGATGGAGACGAAAACGAAGAATACTTTGCTGAATTTCTGCTTCATGGAACCGACATTGACGTCTTGGATGTTTTGGACCATGTTTTTGAACCTCCTAAAAGAAAAATGGAATTCAATACTCAGTTACTACCTCCAATTCATCCGGACCGGCACACGCCCACGCCTGTCTTACTCCTCATAGGGACCAAGGAAGCGTTCGCCGTCGAAATGGATGAGGTGCGTGGGAGACTCGGCCACCCACACCTCCGTCTCCCATGAGATCTCGTCAAGGTACTTCAACATTTTATGCCGATCATGAAATGCCGTGACAAAAACAAGGCCAGCCTTCGATCCCGCAAATAGGGCTTTCAGTTCTTTGCGCCGCTTGGGGTTTACCGGGCCGTGGCTCGTAAATAGCAGGTCCGACAGCAGACCTGTAGAACCTTATTATTCCGGCTTGTACGGTCCAAGAAAACGTTTGCCGTTGAAGTGGATTATGTGGTCCGGTGCTTCTGCAATCCAGACTTCTGTCTCCCATGCTATTTCCGGGGCGAATTTCCGGAACGTTTCCCGGTCGAGGAATGCTGTGACATAAACGATTTCGGCCGAACAATTTTTTGTCAATTCACGGAGCTGTTCATGACGCAACTTGGATATAGGCCCAGAACTGTGAACTGCCTCTATGAGAAACAGCCAGTTCTTTTTCTCGCTGTACGTGATGATATCGGGCAACTCTTCATGCGCCAACTCGAAGAACTTGATACGATCCAGTTCCTCCTTGTCGCAATGAAGCAACTTCTTATCCGTATCACCTACATAGAGTACTTTTGATTCCTCGCCGTACCGTGGGAGGAAATCCTCGATAACGGCCTTCTGCAATTGATTGTGCTTGCCTTTGCTGAGTTTCAGTATCACCCCGGACGGCAAGGTGACGACTGGACTCATGCTCATCGGCCGACTGTCGCTAAGCCTCTCGCCAAGCGTCTCGCGACAGGATAGAAAACTATCCACATCGGCTTCCCAGTCATCCGTTCCATAGGCTCTCACTATGGGTGCATAGATTGGGTTGAGGGCAAATGCGCGCGTCGGATTATTTGTTGAGGCATCCGGATTGTTTGCGCTTTTAAGAATTATCCCTGCTACGGTGGCTAACTTCAGATCTTTGCGACGAATGTCGTCATATGATCCGCTGGATATGTTTTCCTCAAAATGCGAGTTGATGTACTCAATGATCTGACGACTTGTAAGAGTGCGGCCAAAAGATAAATCCTGAGCATCTTTCCAAGCACCCGGCTTGTGGACATCACACACGGCCAGAAATGCCATCGCCATTTTCTCAAGCCTGCGCTTCGACAAACCTTGAAACGGTATCCCGAGCACATAAAGAATGTCCAAAGCCTCATTGATCACCCGTCCTGTATCTCGCTTCTTTCCCGCAAGCTTCAAAAATTGCCTCACATATTCCTCCCTAGGCTCATTGATCAAACTTAACTCAAGTTGCGCTGGCAGGTTCCTGTAAAGAATCTCCGAAGGCGAAAGCCTTTCTTTTGCATTCAGATACTCTCGAACAGCACCGGCCAGGTGAAAGGCCAACATCGGCGGGACAGCGTTTCCTATCTGATTGAACACGTCTGTCTCTGTTCCATCAAAATGGAACCAATCTGGAAACGATTGCAGGCGTGCGGCTTCGCGAGGGAGAATCCGCCTTCTTCTGCCATCAGGGAGTTTGATTCGCTGCATATCCGATGTCGCCCCGGCAAGATTTCTACAGGTTAGCGTGCGGGCCGGCCTATCGAGATGCAAATCGCGAGGATTGATACAGGAAGATGCCGCCTCATATCTCGCAATATATTCATCCATGCTCTTTGTAAGGAAATGCGACTCCGGCGGGGCAGTCATCGCCATGCAACCAAGGGCTTCACCTGCGGTGACCTGTCTTTTGCATGGCTTGGGAAAGGAAAACTCTCCCCGATGCCCAACGACAATCAGACGCTCTCTCCGTTGAGGAACATCATAATCCGTAGCGTTAAGCAGCCGGTAATCGATAACATACCCCAGCTCTTTCAGTTTTTGAAGAATCGTGTCGAAGTAAGGCTTGCTTCTGTAAAACAAACCGCGCACATTCTCAAAGAGAAATATGTCAGGGTCCAATCGGCGAACCGCTTCGATGAACACTGGGAACCCATTCCGAACATCGTTCAATCCGTTTTGATTTCCGATGACACTGAAGGGTTGGCACGGCGGACCGCCAATCAGGACACGTGCCGGTGGCAGTTCCGACTCGGGGGTGAGCGTCATCGTGACACACTCGCCCTGGAGGTTTTTTTTATAGGTTGCGCAGCATGTGGCATCCATTTCGTAACCGCGCGTCTCGAATCCTTGGGCTTCGAATCCTAATGCGAGACCGCCGCAACCGGCAAACAAATCAACAACCATTGGAGATCCAGACGTCTTCGGCTGGAGGGTTTTGTTAAGAAATTCGCTATATTCAGCATCAATTTTCACTGGAATCGACATTGGTATAAGCCTTTATTTGCTTGTCCGGCAAGGATCAGTTGTCGAAGGCGACCAGGGAGTTTTTCACGTCGCCGAAGGTCACATGGCCAAATGACAAAAACACGCTACCCCAGGCTTTTCCAAGGCTAGGATATTTTCACGATCACGCAGAACAGTCCGGTTAAATTTCGGCATCCAATACGAATGACTGATCTTTGGCGTAAACGCGAAGGCACAGCCATTGTGACGGTGCCAGAAGCAACCATGGACGAAAACCACTGCGTGATATTTCCGCAAGACAATATCGGGAGTCCCGGAAGATCCCTGCAATGGAGTCGCAAGCAAAACCTTTGCCTGTGCAGAAGAGAGCGCACCTGATGTTCCGGCCCAGCGTTTTGCGACTTGCGGCACCGCCTCAGTTCACTCCGGTCCGCCTTTTTCTTGTTCCAATATCTCGGCGCAACTACAAGCCATAATAGCTATTTAATATTTCCAAACAAACTGACAAGACCTCAGTTTTGCATGGGATGGAGGTTACGGAAAGACCTCTTGCCTGTCAAGGCAATTTCCCTCGTCGGATAACCATCCTTCCTATTTGCAGGCACCATGTCAATTAAAATTAAAGGGTTGCTTATTGGTATTGTCATTTCTTTTTCTTGGGTGCTGATGATATCAAGAGTTTTCTCCGAAGCGGTGACGGTTACTTCGGAGATATTTTTCCCATCTCTCTCCTCAAAAACCTCTCTACGAACAGCACTGTGCCCACTTCCTCGAACTCGATTGCCAGTTCCAGCTCTAGGGCCATCTTAGCGCCGCACCCCCTTCCGGAAGAAATTATTCCCGCGGTTATACGACTTATGTGTACGATATCATTAACACTCCTCCTAAGACTCCGATCATTTTAGCTGCGCATTGCGCCGCTGATTCTGGAAATTCAGGTTGCGGTTGCTTTTTGTGAGCGAATGCGCACCTTGTGGGCGCGGTCAAACGCTTAAAGATATCAAGTTGGTTTGTAGGGGACAACGATACTGCGCGGCGCCGGGAATAGCAAGAAAAAATGCGGGACGAAACCTGCCGGCAAGACAGGCAAGCGGCGTACAATGGGGAAAAGGAGCGGGCCGTCAGATTTTCATTGACGAACCGCGCCGTTCCCCCTATAAGGCAGATCCTTTTTCACAACCCGGAATCGGATTGGGAAGAGACCGGGGAAAAAAAAGACGACAAAAAAGCTTGACCCGACTACCGCTTCATAGCTCAGGATAGATGCGTGAGAAGAAGCCAAGGGGACGACCGCCGACCAAGGCACATCGGCGGTTGCCCCCTTTTGCTGTCTGCGGAACCCCAAATTGCCGGGATTTTCCGGCGCCCGTTGTTGTCTCCTCGGCTGGGCAAGGGATTTGTCCTGGATTCCCGCTTGCGCGGGGATGACAAGGAGGAGCGGGAATGACAAAGAGGCTCGGTGATGACGCTGAAGCGGGTATGGCAAAGAAGGTGGAAATGCCAACCTGCCATTGGGGGCCGCGGCAAACTTAAATGGCAGGGCAATACAAAAAGGAGTAAGCAATGGCAACGGCATTCGGTCTGGATTTCGGCACTTCCAATTCATCTTTATCGGTCAACCGCGACGGCGCGGTGGAGCTGCTCGATATCGACCGGAACAGCCCCATCCCCCTGGCGCTCAAATCGGTGTTGTATTTTCTGGAAGGGCCGCAGGGGCTCAAGACCTACATCGGCTATGAGGCGGTGAACCAGTACATCGCCACCGAAGCCGCGGGCCGCTACATGCAGTCGATCAAGACCTTCCTGCCCGATCCGCTCTTCAGCAAGACCCTCATCTTCAATCGCTTCTACCCTCTGGAAGAGTTGATCAGCTTTTTCTTGAAGACGATCAAGAAGCGGGGCGAGGCGCTCGTCGGCGGCGCGGTGGATCGCGTGGTCCTCGGCCGGCCCGTGGTCTTTTCCGAAGAGAGCGCAAACGACCGGCTTGCGGAAAAGCGGCTGGCCAGGGCCGCCGAGCTGGCGGGCTTTAAGGAGGTCCTCTTTCAGGCCGAGCCCGTCGCCGCGGCGCTCTCCTTTGAAAACAGCCTTTCCGCCGGCGAAGAGAAGCTCGTCCTCGTGGGAGATTTCGGCGCCGGCACCTCGGATTTCACGATCCTCAAGGCCCGCAAGGATGAGCGGCGCCGGCTGGACCGCTCGGCCGACATCCTCGCCGCCGGCGGCGTCTATATCGGCGGCGATGTCTTCGATGCGGCGCTCATGTGGGAAAAGGTCTGCAAATATTACGGCAGGGACGTGCAGACCAGGTCGCTCATGAACGACAGCCGGCTGCCCATGCCGTCGGACATCATGAACAAGCTCAAGCAGTGGAACCTGATTCCCCTTTTGCGGACCAAGGAGACCCTACACAGCATCAGCAACTACAAATATCTGACCGATCCCGAAGAGCGGCACCTGATCGAGAACCTGGAAAACCTGATCAAGGACAATTACGGCTACACCCTTTTTCAGTCGGTGGAACGGGCCAAGTGCGGGCTCTCCGACGCCGATGCCGCCCGGATCAGGCTCGACAATTACGCCATCGCCATCGACGAGCCGGTGACCCGTGCGGAGTTCGAAGCCTATATCGCCCGGGAGGTCGCAAAGATCGACGGCTGCGTGGCGTCCGTGATCGCCAAGGCCGGCCTTTTGACCGGCGCCATCGATGCGGTTTTTTTGACCGGCGGCTCTTCCTATATCCCCATGATCCAGAAAGTCTTTGCCGATCGCTTCGACCGCGCCATCATCCGGCAATCGGACGCCTTTACGAGCGTCGCCTACGGCCTGGGGCTCTATGCCGATATCCTGACCCGGTAATCGGGGAGAAGGTTGCCCCCGTTTTCCGGGAATATGCAGGGTAATAACTGCCTTTTGGCAAGCCAATTCCCTTGACATAAAGCACGTCTTTTCGTATCGTCAGCCCGCGCATAGAGCAGGTCTTCATCAACTCTTACCGCCGATTTCAAGGAGAGGGGAAAAGCCGCGATGGTCCAGAACGGACAGCGGCAACGCAATCACAATGATCTATCGAAGAATCTGCCCCAAGTGCGCATCATGGCAAGTAGAAGGCGCCGAAGCGGGAATATTCGGATACCGCTTGCTCCATGCCGTGAACCTGAACCTTTATCGTTGCCGCAATTGCGGGTGGCAGAGAATCGGCAGATTAAGAGATAAAAAAATAGTCATCACCGTCGGTCGCCGGCCTTCCATCAAAAAATATCTCCTCTACGGTTTGGTATTGGCGGCGGGGATTTACACTGCCGCGATCCTCTTTACCCCTTTTGGCGGACAATATGCCTTGAATGGGCCGACCGGCGAACCGATCACGGCAACGGCGCCCGCAACGGCGCCGGCACCCGTGGAGGCGCCCCCGCTGGTGCCTCAGGGGGAATTTTCCGAAGAGCCCCCCACGGAACTCCCAATCGCGTCAGCGCCGGTGGCAGCTCCAGCGGCCTCAGCGCCGACGGCAACTCCCCAAGCGTCCCCGGCAGCAGTGGCGCCTCCCGCAGCCGTGACGCCTCCGGCCGAAGCCCCCAAGGTGATCGTGGTCGCCAACCGCGACAGCAAGCTCTACCACTTGCCGGGGATGAGGTATTACAAGGGGGTAGCCGCCTATCATCGCCTCGAGTTTTCCTCCGAGGAAGAGGCCATCAAGGCCGGTTACCGCAAGGCGCCGCGCTAAGTTCGTGTCCGCCAAGATCCGGGCAGGAGGTGAATGAAAAAACATTCACCTGACAACCCCTTTAATATCAGCCGCTAGGCGGCAACCACCTCCCCTCCCTGTCGGGAATACCATGCACTATGGTCCTTTCCCCTTTGCCGCCCGCACCGCTCAACAAGATATTTAATCAACAATTTCAAATTCCTAAATTTTCATGTCCCTCAATGGAACAGCTCTTGCCTTATAGGGGGTTTTTACCAGCAAACTCTCAAGAAGGAGAAACACAATGAAATATTATCTTATCGCCCTCATGCTCATGGCTTCCACATCGACGGCAAAAGCCGCCGATGTGGGGGTGTCGGTCAGTATCGGCCAGCCCGGTTTTTACGGCCGGATCGACATCGGCGACTTTCCCCGTCCCCAGATCATCCATCCCAGGCCCATCGTCGTTCGGCCGCCCCGCGGCAGGGCGGTCGCAGAGCCGATCTACCTGCGCGTCCCTCCCGGCCATGCGAAGAACTGGCGCAAGTACTGCGACCGGTACGATGCCTGCGGCAGACCCGTCCTTTTCGTGCAGGACCGCTGGTACAACGACGTCTATGCCCCCCGGTACCGGGAAAGACAGGACCGAGACGACGACCGGGGCCGCGGCGGGGATAAAGGCCGGAACCAGGGCCGTGGCCACGGCCGGAATTAAGACGGCCCGGACGCCTTGATGCACAGTGGGATTCCCCCTTTGACCCGTCGGCTCCGCCGCTATCGTCTTTCGATCCTCGCCGTCGTCGTAGCGGCCCTGCTGCTCCACGCGGGCTACCTCGTCTACACCGTGAGCCGCAGGGTCGCCGAAAACGCCCGGGAGACCTCCTCCATCCTCTACGGACGGCCCCTGGAGATCCGCAAGGGCGATCATCTGGGCAACCTGCGCTTCCCGGAGCGGCTGCGGGCGCTTGCGTACAAAAAAGTGGCGGGCCAGCCTTCCCAGCCCGGCACCTACGCCGAAGAGGCGGGAAAGATCCGCCTCTTTTCCCGGGCGAACCGGGCCGCAGAGCCGCCCCAGGCCGGACGCCGCTTCGAGATGGAGGTCCAGGACGGCCGGGTCACGGCACTGGCGTCCCAGGACGGATCGCCGCTGGAGGCGATTCGCCTGGAGCCCGAAGAAATCGGCCGGATACAGGGTCCGAAGAACGAAGCCCGGCAGCAGGTTCCCCTTTCGGCCATTTCCCCTTTCCTGCAAAACGCCGTGATCGCATCGGAAGATGCCCGCTTCTATTCCCACATCGGCATCGACGTCCGGGCGATCGGCCGGGCGCTATGGGCCAACCTCAGGGAACGGCGGTTTGCCCAGGGCGGCTCCACGATCACCCAGCAGCTGGCCAAGAACCTCTTTCTTTCCCCCCAAAAGACGATCGGCCGCAAGCTCCACGAGGCGGAGCTCGCCCTCATCGTCGAATGGCGGTACTCGAAAAAAGAGATTTTGGAGATGTACCTGAACAAGATCTACTTCGGACAGGGCGGTTCCCGGGGGATCTACGGGATCGAGGAGGCGGCGGCCTTCTACTTTGCCAAGCCGGCAAAGGACCTCACCCTCGACGAGTCGGCGCTCCTTGCCGGGACCATCCGTTCGCCGAACCGCTACTCCCTGCTGAAGGAGCCCAAGGCCGCCAAGGCGCGGCGCAATGCCGTCCTGACGAAGATGCGCCAACTGGACATGATCGGCGAAGAGGAATTCCGCAAGGCCGCCAACGCGCCGGTGCGGACCAGGACGCCGCAGATCGCCGCCCACGAGCCCCTTTATTTTATCGATTACCTCCAGCGGGTCACGGAAAACGCCCTGGGCGAAGAACTCTACGACGCGGGGTACCGCTACTATACCACCTTGGACCCCGGCCATCAGTCCGCCGCCGAAGAAGCGGTGGCCAAAGGGCTTGCGGAAATCGAAAAGACCGCCCTTCCCGCCGACGAGCCTCTACAGGCGGCGCTGGTGGCCATTGACCCCGCGACAGGAGAGATCACGGCCCTGGTCGGCGGGCGAAGATACGGGGAAAGCCAGTTCAACCGGGCGACGGACGCGAAACGTCAGCCCGGCAGCGCCTTCAAGCCCTTCGTGCTTCTCGCCGCCCTCTCCCAGGCGGCGCAGGGGAAGGGAAATGCGACCCTCTCCACGCCGGTGTCCGGCGAACCGCTCTCCCTTCCCGTCCCGGAAGGAAGCTGGCGGCCGGCAAATTTCGGCAACGAGAAGGTCGGCAAGATCACGATCCGCAGGATGATCGAAGCATCGGTCAACACCGCCGCGGTCCGGCTGGCGATGGACGTGGGGTTGCAGGATGTGGTCAAAACCGCTCACGCGGCAGGGATCACGAGCCCCCTTGCCGCCGTCCCCTCGCTCGCCCTGGGGAGCTGCGAAGTGACCCCGCTGGAGCTGGCCTACGCCTATGCCGCGCTCGCCTCGGGAGGCGTCCGCTTTACCCCCTTTCCCTTCCATTCGGTGACCACGGCGGACGGGGAAGTGCTGCTCGTAAACCAGGTGCGCCGGGAGCGGGCCATCGACCCGCGGGCCGCCTACCTGACCGGTTACGCCCTGGAGGGGGTGCTGGAACGCGGCACGGCGCAATCGGCAAAGACGATGGGGATCTCCTTTCCGGCGGCGGGGAAGACCGGAACGACGGACGGCAACCGGGACTCCTGGTTTGTCGGCTATACGCCGGAGCTGGTCTGCGCGGTCTGGGTGGGATACGATTCGGGCAAAGACACGGGACTCACCGGCGCGACCGGGGCGCTCCGCATCTGGACGCGGTTCATGGGGGCCCGCTATTCCCAGGCCCCGCCGCCGGCAAGGACCCCGCCGGCAGGGGTGGAAACGGCCGTGATCGATCCCGAATCGGGATTCCTCGCCACCGGGGCCTGCCCGGAAACGCTTATCGAGGCCTATCTTGCCGGGACGGCGCCCGGGGAAAGCTGCCCCCTTCATCCCGAGAACCCTGCGGCCAGGATCATCAGGAAAGGCGCAAAGCGCATCGGGGACTTCTTCCGCAATCTGTTCAATTAGCGGAAGATCAATTGTCCACACAGACCACGGAGAGGGTCGCCTCCTTTTGGTTCAGGAGATTGTCCCACCGGATGACCGTCCGGTCCGGCTTCCGGTAGTCATTCTCGAAGGCCGCTGAAATTTCAAGGAGCGCTGGGGCGGCAGGCAGATTTTTCCTCCGACGGTGATGACTTTTCCGGCGTCGTCTGCTATAAAACGACCCTCTAGAATGACTGACAGGGGTACCTTTTATGACCGATGATCTCCGGCCCGGGATCGGCGCCGACTTTCTTTTCTATTCCGATTACGTGAAGGAAAATTTTCACGTCATGCGTTCCACGATCTTCGACATCATGGAGCAAAAGCTGATCCTGTCCCAGTCCACGCCGCCCCTCCTGCCTTCGGCGGTCAAGAAAGAGATCGTCCTGACCTATCTGACGAAACAGGAGGGACGCCCGGCCCGCCTGGGATTCCCGTCCCGGATCGTCGAATTGCTCAGGAACTACGAACTCGCCTCCCAGGACCGGGTCGCCGCCATTTTGGTCCATCGGACCGGTCCCACGACCCAGTTCGAACTGCGGATCCATTACCGCCTGAAGGTGACCTCCGACAGCGATCTGAAGCTCTCTTACCAGGACCGCCCCCTGAATCTCCATGACATCTCTATTGGCGGCGCCCGTTTTGGCTTTCAGAAGCCGGTCCAGCTGGAAACCGGCAAACGGGTTCCATTGACCCTCGAAATCGAGGGAGAGCCGCATCCGCTGGAGGCGGAGGTGCTGCGGGTCTGGACGCCCGACTTCCGCGGACAGCAGGACTGGACCTTCGCCACGGTCAAGTTTCTGCACGCCGGCGGCGCCACCGAGAGACTTCTGGGCGAGAAGATTTTCCGCATCCAGCGAGAACTCCTGGCCAACAACAAATTCCTCAACTAGCCGTTGCGCGCACTCCGAAACCGCCCTTGCACGAAAGCCCCCATGCATCGTCCTTGCCGGTTGACCAATTCCGAGAGCTGTGCGACATTACCCGCCAGAATCTCAGGAAGGACAATTCGTGATCCGCATCATCGTCAGTGAAAAACCCAGCATGGGCCGGGCCATTGCTTCCGCGCTCGGCATTCCGGGAACAGGGCGCAATTTCATCCAGGGCAGCGATGTCATCGTCACCTGGTGCGTCGGCCACCTGGTGACGCCGATCGATCCGGAAGGATACGATCCGGAGTTGAAGGCCTGGAAACTGGATCGGGTGCCCTTTTTCCCCGACCCGTTCCGGTACGCCCCCATCGCGGCCACCCGGGATCAATACGACGTGGTGGCCAAACTCCTCAATCGCGACGATGTCGCCGATGTCGTGAATGCGACCGATGCCGGGCGGGAAGGCGAACTCATCTTCGATCTGGTCTATCGTTTGTCCGGTTGCCAAAAACCGGTCCAGCGCTTCTGGACCTCGAGCCTCACCGACAACGCCATCCGGGAAGCCTATGAGCGGATGAAGCCCGGCGACGCTTACCAAGGGCTCCGGGATGCGGCTTACAGCCGGCAGGAATCGGACTGGCTGGTGGGCATCAACTGCACGCGCGCCCAGACCCTGCTCATGCGCCGGGCCGGAGGCGAGGGGGTCTATTCCATCGGCCGGGTCCAGACCCCGACACTGGCCCTTTTGGTCAACCGCGAATGGGAAATCACGAACTTCGTCCCCAAGAACTTCTGGACCCTGCTGGCCACCTTTCAGGCCGCAGCTGGGACTTACAAGGGCAAATGGTTCCGGAAGGTCGAGGGCAAGGACCAGGATCGGTTCAGCCAGGAAGCGGACGCCCGGGCACTGGCCGATAAGCTCTCGGGAATGGCCGGCAAAGTGGCTTCCGTCACCTCCCGGACGGAGAAGAAAAAACCGGAACTCCTTTACGACCTCACCAACCTCCAGAAAGAAGCGAACCGGCGTTTCGGATTCACGGCGGAACACACCTTGGAGGTGGCGCAAGCCCTCTATGAGGCCAAGCTCATCAGCTACCCGCGGACCAATTCCCGGTACCTGACCGAAGCCGATGCCCTCAAGGCCCCGGGATGGATCAAGGCCATCGTACAAGGCCAGTTGACGGAACTCCATCCCTTTGTCGCCGAGTTGCGGAAGCGCTGGCCCGTGGCGCTGGACAAACGGTTCGTGAACGACAAGGAGGTCGAAGACCACTCGGCACTGGTGCCTACGGAAAATCCGGCCAAATCGCTCCAGGGCGACCCGTTGGCGGTCTATGGCCTGATTGTCCGCCGCTTCCTGGCCGCCTACTTTCCCGAGCGGATCGAAGCCCGGACCACCGTCATCACCAAGGTCGGCAAGGAGAGCTTCAAGTCCACGGGAACGGTGGTGCAGGAGCTGGGCTGGTCGGCGGTGGATCCGCCCCACAGCCGGCCCAAAAAGGACAAGGCCAAGGAAGAAGGTTCCGAAGAAGAAAAAGATCCCGGGCTGCTCCCGGCGGTGGCCAAAGCGGAGGAAGTCGAAACCAAGGAGCTCGTCCCCAAGGCCGGCAAGACCACGCCGCCCACGCGGATGTCCGAAGGGGATCTCTTGGGGGCGATGCAAAGCGCCGGCCGGGACCTGGACGACGAAGAACTCAAGGGCGCCATGAAGGACTGCGGTCTGGGGACGCCGGCCACGCGGGCCAACATCATCGAAACGCTGCTGAAACGGGGGTATGTCGAACGGACCCGGAACATCCTGCAGCCCACGGCCAAGGGGATCGACCTGATCCAATCCATCAGGGCGGAAAACCTGAAATCCCCGAAGCTGACCGGGGAATGGGAAGCCCGGCTGGAGCGGATGCGCCGGGGCGAGGCCAGCCGCGCCGAGTTCATGAGCGGCATCCGGGCCTTTGTGACTGAGTTGATACAGCAACTCAAAGAGCAGGCCCCGAAGGGCAAGCCGCGGGTCTTCGGCAAGGTGGTGGGAACCTGCCCCAGGTGCGGAGCGAACCTGCATCTTCGGGACTGGCAGGGCCGTTACTACGTGAAATGCGCCGCTTCTGCCGATCCCTCCTGCCTGGTGGTCTTCGATTCCGATTCGGAAGGCAAAGCGCTGGAAATTTGCCGGTTCTGCCAGGGACCGGTCCGGACCACGAGAAACGGCGGCAAGGTCTGCGCGCAGTGCAACCAGTGGCAGACCGCCAAAGCGGCCGCTAAATCCGCCCCGCCGCTGCCCCTTGCCGGCGGACAGAATGGATCAGGGGAAAGCTGATCGATTCCTCAAGGACCGGAGCTTGCTCGCTGCGGCGTCGCCGGCGACCGGTCAAATTCCCAGCCGTTCCCCCACGAGCACCACGTTGATCCGTCCCCGATGTTCGGAACTGACCCCTTCGATGATGGTGGTATAGCGGCAGATCCGCTTGGGATGGTGACAATCGGCGCAGAGGCCGGTCTTGGTGCAGGGAAGCTCCAGGTGCTCGCTGCTGTGGTGCTTGATGCCGATCCGCAGGGCATTCTGCGGGGCGGCCAGTTCCCTAATCCGCCGGAACGCGGCGTCGGCATCCTTGACGAGTTTGTTGGCGCCGGCCACGACGATCACCTTCTTGGGGCCGAAGATCATCGCCGCCACCCGGTTGCCGCCGGCGTCGGTATTCACGAGCTTCCCGTCCAGGGTCACGGCGTTGGTCCCGATCACGTAGACATCGCAGGTCAGGACCTTGCGTTTGAGATCCTCCCGCTCTTCACCCTGAAACAGGCGATTTCCCTGGGCGTCCCGGGCAAAGGGGTTGATGAGCGCGTTTTGGCCCCGCGCCTCGATGGCCGAGATGACCCCCACCTGGTGAAGGGTCATGGAATCGGCCGTCCCGACCGTCACCCCGGCCGGGATCATGGCCATCACCTGCAAGAGGGCCTCGTCCCGGGTCGCGGCATACTGGGCATTGATTCCTCCTCGGGCGAAGTTCTCGATGGCCCTCTGGGACCGTTTTTCATAGAGGGCGCTTTCCTCTTTCTCAATCACCGGCGATTCGTTCACAGAAACCTCCTTATGCCGATTTTTCCAAGACGAATGGTTGCTTAACAGGCTAGCGGGCCTCGCTCCGGGTCGGAAGCGTGAAAGAGAAGGTCGCCCCCCTGTCCACTTCCCCTTCCCCCCAGATTCGGCCGCCATGCCGGTGGACGATGCGCTGCACGATCGCCAGTCCCGCGCCGGTGCCCTCGAACTCCTCGGCGTTGTGCAGGCGCTGGAAAACGCTGAACAACTTTTCGCTGTACCGCATGTCGAAGCCGACGCCATTGTCCCGGACCGTATAGATGGTTTCCGAGCCTGCGATTTTGCCGACCACTTCGATCAGGGCCTCTTCCCGGCTCCGGGTGAACTTCACGGCGTTGGATAAAAGGTTGACCAGGATCTGGGTGACGAGCGCCGCGTCGCCAAAAGCGGCGGGCAGGGCATCCATGTTCAGCGTCATCCTGCGGTCCGGGTTGGCGGTCCGGAGTTCCTCCCAGACCTTCATGGCCAGTTCATTCATGTCGATGGGCGCCAAAGACATGGACCGGCTTCCGAGGCGGGAAAAATTAAGGAGATCGTCGATGAGTTGCCCCATTTTCCGGGTGTTTTCCCGGATCACCTCGAAGCGTCTTTTCTCGTCATCGTTCAAGCGCTCGGCCAGCGAGTGAAGGAGCATCCGGGAGAAGCCCTCGATGGCCCGCAGCGGGGCGCGCAGGTCATGGGAAACGGAGTAGGCGAAGGATTCCAGCTCCTTGTTGGCGGCCTCCAGCTTGGCCGACTGCCGTTGGAGAATCTCTTCGGCCCGAATCCGTTCGGTGATGTCCACGATGACGGCCGCCAACCAAAGCGGCCGACCATTGCCGTCGCGAATCGTGGCGGCGGTGACCCGGACCCAGATGAGCGTTCCGTCCTTCCGGCGGCAGCGGCGTTCAATGTCGATCGCGGAAACCGGGTCACGTAAAAAAGCCGCAACGCTCTCCCTGTTCCGCCCGGCATCTTCGGAAGGGAACAACGCGAGGGGCGTCATCCCCAGCAATTCCTCGGTGCGGTACCCCGTGATCTGACAGAGGCGATCATTCACCCGCAGAAAGCATCCCTGCGGGTCCAGTTCCGCCGTTCCGACCCCGATATTTTCAAAAAAGGCCCGAAATCGCGTCTCGCTGGCCTGCAACGCCAGCTCGGTCCGCTTTTTCAGCAGGGCTTGCAGGACCACGGGCGCCAAGGCTTCCAGGGTCTGCTGCTGCTCGGCGGCATAACCGCCCTCGCGGTTGCCCACGGCAATCAGGCCGATGGTCTTTTCCTCCCGGATCAGCGGTGTCCCAAGAAACGCCGTCAGGGGCGGGTGGCCTGGCGGGATGCCGATGCTGTCCGGGTGGCCGGCCGGATCGTTGGCCAAAAGGCTCTTACCGTCTTTGAGCACGCGACCGTAAAGCCCGGCAATCCGGAAGCGCCCGGGCGACCGTGGCTGTCCCGACGGGTCGAGTAGGGAACAGGCCGCGCAGCCGGGATTGCTGATGGCGATGTCATATAGATGGCCGTCCGGTCCGATCTCGCCGATAAAACTGATCTGGCTTTTCGTCAGCCTCTCGACCACTTCCAGGCAGACGTTTCCCAACGCCTCCTCGGTCCGGCAGGTGATCGCTTCGCTGAAGATCCGGTTGATCCCTTCCTGAATCCGGTTTTGCCGTCTGGCCTCTTGTTCCGCCTGTTTCAGCTTTCGAAAAAAGATTTCCTGGGGCTTGGTCAGGCTGGTTTCGATAATGGCAAGATAGATCATGAAAAAGGAGCTGATCTGGAACAGATGGCCGACCATGTTGGTGATGCCGAAGGGATCCGTGTAGAGGGTGAAAGCCAGGCCGGTGGCGATGGACAGGATGATCGCCGAAACCAGCATCCCCAGCACCCGGGAATCGAAGGAGCGCCGATTGACCAGCAGCCGTCCGATCGCTCCCAGCAAAATCAGACAGATGACATAATCGCTGATGATCTTGAAAGGCGTGAGCCCCACCCCCTCGACGATGCAAGCGGGGAATACCCTCCAGTAGAAGATGGCAAGCAAGACGACCAACGTCGCCAGGGAATAGACCGCAAACATGACAGTGACGCGGAGCTTGCGGTTGATGAAGAAGGGGGCGATCAGCAGCGAAAGGCTCATGAAATACCGGCTGACGATATAGAGTGCCGGGCCGAGGTTGCCGTATTCGGGGAAGACGCCCATGTTCTTGTTGCCCAGCAGGTGCAGGGCATTCCAAAAGGCGAAATAGAGAAAGGCGATGCCGACATAGAGGAAATAATGGTTGTCCACCAGACGCCGGGAATGCCAGATGACGGCGAAAAGGCCGACGGCGATGATGATGGAAACGCCATCCACAAGGCTGTGAAAGAGGAGGTAGTTCTGCCTGCTGATGAAATAGATCACCGGCAGGGCCAACAGCAGGAGCACCGCGATGTGAAATCGGGGCAGGGTAAGGTGCGTTTTTAGCGAAGGTGCATTCATTCCCATGAGATCCCTTTGCCATGACATGCCGGTTGACCCGTATTTTTGCTGAACCAAATACGATGCGCAGCATTATCCTTCGCCATGATAAATGTCAATTTTTTATTAAAGAAGCGGCGGCGTTTCGGCCTTTTGAACGGGCGAGCCGCTTTGGCCGTTTGGAGCCCGAGTGGAAAGGATCCCCTGGTCTCGGTCACCCCAAAGGGATGGATTTAAACGATCCGGCGTAAGGCGCCCAGCAACATCTGGGAAAAGATGACCGGCTCGATGCCCTTTTCGTCGAATCCGATATATGTTCGGTGACCGCTTTCCAGAACCGCAAGTTTGGTAAGGCCGTCGACGACCACGCCCTGTTGATCCCTGACCGAAAGATCGGCATGGTAGCCGAACAACTCGAAAGCCTTTTCCAGGATCAGCAAATGCCGATCTAAGATCCGCTTTTCCCGGGTCAGACCGGACGTAAAATTGAACAGATCCCAGATCAGGCTGAGGGGAATCTCGACATCCTCTTCCCCCAGTATTTTATAATTCGCATACC
>JAKAFS010000152.1 GCA_021817825.1 Deltaproteobacteria bacterium
ATCCATATTCACTCCGCTCCCGATGTCTATCCGCGGCTGCTCAATGACGTGGAGCTGGCCCTCTCCGCGAAGGAAAACGGGATGCGGGCGATTCTGGTGAAAAACCATTATTTCGAGACGGCGGGCCGCGCGCGGCTGGCGAGCGATGTCGCGGACTTCCCCGTCTTCGGTGGCATTGCACTGAATCTTACCAACGGCGGATTGAACAAGCACGCCGTCAAGATGGCGCTCAAGATGGGGGCCAAGCAGGTCTGGATGCCGACCGTGCATGCCGACTATTTCGTCAAGAACAAGGACCACGTGGCCAACCTCGCCACGGAAATCGGCGACGATGTCCAGGGGCTTACCCTCGTCAACGAAGACGGCACGCTCAAGAAGGAACTCTACGACATCTTCGAGCTGATCAAGGAGGGCAACGCGATCTTCTCCACCGGCCATGTCACCAAGGAGGAGGCGAAGATTGCGGTCCGCGAGGCGGCGAAGAGGGGGGTGAAGAAGATCCTCGTCACCCATCCGGCTGCGACCTTCGTCCATTACAGCGTCGACGACATGAAGGAGATCCTGGATCTTGGGGCCACCTTCCTCGAACACACCTGGAACGATGTCACCCGGCAGGTGTCCCATCCGCTGCAGATCTCCGCTTTGTTCGATGTCATCAAGTCCGTCGGCGCCGCCCACAGCATCATGTCGACGGACGCCGGCCAGTGGCTGAATCCTCCGGCCGCCCAGCAGATGGGGATCTATATCAAGGAGGCCCTGAAAAGCGGGATCTCGGCCAGGGATGTCCGGACCATGGTTGCCGATAATCCGGCGAAGATCCTCGGCATATAGAGGATTCGAGAGCATTGAAAATCGTGACCCCTCCGCGCGCGGGACATTTGATCTGCGGGGCCGGGGAAAAACGTATTGCAACAGATGGATGAGAAACTTGGGAGGAATTGGAGATGACAGAGAAAATAGGCTTTATCGGCCTGGGGACAATGGGGAAATGGATGGCGCTGAACATGATGAAGGCCGGCTTCCCCTTGCGGGTATACGACATCGATCCGGCGGCGGTTCAATTCCTGGCCGGCCAGGGGGCCGCCGCGGCGAAGTCGCCGGCGGACGTGGCCGCCGAAGTTGACTGGCTCTTCATGAGCCTCCCCGATACGGAGGTGGTGGAAAAGGCGATATTCGGAGAAAAGGGAGTGGCGCAGGGGGCGAAGCCCGGCCTCGTCCTCGTGGATCTGAGCACGATCAGCTACATTCCCACGCTGGAAATCCATCGGAAACTTGCGGAAAGAGGGGTCCTCTTCGCGGATGCGCCGGTTTCCGGCATGGGGGCGCGGGCCAAGGAGGGAAAGCTCACGGTGATGTTCGGCGGCGAGGAAGGGCTTTTTCAGACACTGCGGCCGGCGTTCGCTGCGATCGGCAATCAGATCGTTTACATGGGGGCGGTCGGCAGCGGACAGCTGACCAAACTGATCAATCAGCTCCTCTTCAATATCAGCTGCGCGGGCCTGGCCGAGGTGCTTCCCATGGCCGTCAAGCTGGGGCTCGATCCGGAGAAGGTGGCCCAGGTCGTCACCACCGGGACGGGACGGAGCTTTGCCGCGGATTTCTTCATCCCTCTCACGCTGGAGAACCGGTTCGACGAGGGGTATCCGGTGAAGAGCGCCTACAAGGACATGATCAGCGCCGCCGAGATTTCCGCCCATAAGGGCATTCCCCTGCCGGTGGTGAACGCCACGGCGGTGACCTTTCAGATGGCCATGGCCGAGGGGTTCGGCGATCTGAGCAAGGGCGGATTGATCCGAGTCTTCGAGAAGCTGCTCGGAACGGAGTTCCGCAAGGGCAGGGGGGCGAAATGAATCCCCATCGAGGACTTCCCGAAGACATCACCGAGGCCTATTACCGCGGTCTGATGCACTCCGTGGGTTACCGGAGAAGGGATCTGGACAAGCCGCAGATCGCGGTGGTGAATTCGTGGACGGACGTCAACCCCGGCCATCAGCCGCTCCGGGAGCTGGCCCAGCGGGTCAAGGAGGGGATCTGGGCGGGGGGCGGCTGCCCCGGAGAGTTCAATGTGCCGGCTCCCTGCGACGGAATGGCCCAGGGTCCGGGCATGCATTACATTCTGCCCCAGCGGGATCTGATCGCCGCCTCCATCGAGGCGATGGTCGGGGCGCACGGATTCGAGGGGATTGTGATGCTCGGCTCATGCGACAAGATCCTGCCGGGGATGCTCATGGCCGCCATCCGGATGAACCTCCCGACGCTTTTCCTGACCGCCGGGGCGATGATGCCCTGCCGGCTGGACGGACAGGTGGTGACGACCCCCGACCTCAAGGAGGCGATCGGCCGGCGCAACAGCGGGAAGATCGATCAGGAGACCTTTCTCACCTGGCAGGAGCGGTTTTGCGCGACCTCCGGGACCTGCTCGATGATGGGAACGGCCAACACCATGGGGTGCTTCCTGGAAGCGACGGGGCTGGCGCCTTTCGGCTCCGCGACGATGCTGGCCTTTGACGCCGCCAAGGTCCGCCAGGCCCGCGACGTCGGGGAGCGTATCGTGGAACTCACGCGGCTGAAGCGTCCGTTCCGGGAGTATCTGACGCCGCGGAATCTGGAGAACGGCATCCGGTACGTCTCCGCTTCCGGAGGTTCCACGAATGCCGTGCTCCATCTGATGGCCTGTGCTTCACTCATGGAGATGGGGATGACCCTGGAGGCATTCGGGAAGATCCAGGCCTCCGTTCCCGTGGTGGGCAAATACAAACCCTCCTCCGGATTCAACCTCACCGACCTTCACGAGGCGGGCGGCGTTCTGGCTTTGCTGGGGGCGATCAGGGAATACCTGCATCTCGATATCGAACTTTCCATGGGGGGGCGGCTGGCGGAATATCTGGAAGGCCTGCCGGCGCCCGACGGGCAGATCATCCGCTCCGCCGGCAATCCTCTGGAGGCGGGCGGCTGTTTTGCCGTTCTGAACGGAAATCTCGCCCCCAACGGCGCCGTGGTGAAGAAGACCGGCGTCGAACCCGGGATGCTCCGTCACCGGGGCGAGGCGGTCGTGTTCGACAGCGAGGAGGAGGTCCGCGAGTATCTGCTCAATCGCGACGTCAAGCCCGGGTCGGTGCTGGTGATCCGTTATGAAGGACCGAAGGGCGGCCCTGGTATGCGGGAGCTTTCCATCCCGGCGGCGATGCTCGTGGGGATGGGTCTGCACACCTCGGTGGCGATGGTGACCGACGGGCGTTTTTCCGGCGCCACCCGCGGACCCTGTGTCGGCCATGTCTGCCCGGAGGCATGGGACGATGGCCCGATCGCCTATGTCAAAGACGGCGATCTGATTGAAATCGACGTTCCCGAGGGACGCCTGCAGCTGCTCGTCTCGGACGACGAATTGCGGCGCCGCCGCGAGGCGGGGGCCAAGAAGCCCGACCACCCGGCGCCGGGATTGCTGACGGCGTACCGCAAGACGGTCGGCAGCGCCGACAGGGGCGCCCTGTGGTTGTGACGGATCCGTCACATTTTGCAGCGATGAGGAGAAACCGATGAAGAAGCGACAAGCCGTATTGGCCGATGATGTTCCCTTTCGTCAGGTGGCCTGGGGTTTAACCAAGGATCTGGTCGGTCCCGAACGGATGGGATCGGAACATATCCGGTTCAAGATCACGGAATACCAGCCGGGATTCAGCCATAAGCTGCACGTCCATCCGACGCAGGAAGAGATCATCTTCGTTCTGGAAGGCAGAGGGGTTTCGGAGACACGGGAAGACAAGGTTGAAATCGGGCCCGGTTCGGTCGCCTTCGTTCCCGCCGGGGTCTATCACGCCACGGCGAACCTGAGCCAGACCCAGCCGCTCCGGGCGGTGATCGTCAAATCCCCGCCCGATGACAAGGAAAATCAGGCCGATTCCTGATAGCGACGGGCGGAGTCCCTTTGGATTCCCGGGTTTCACGCCGGCGACACGGTTAGTGATTTTTTGCCGGGGTGAGGGAATCTTTGCCGGCGGGCGGTTATCGCGGCGTCGCCTCCGGGAGGCCCCCGTCGACGGGGAGGGTGGCGCCGGTCGTCGGCGTCCGGCGGGTCACAAAGAAAAGCACCGCCTTGGCGACATGCTCTGCCGTGATCCGCGCCTTGAGCAGGTTTCTCTGGCGGTAATACTCCTCCAGCCCCTTTTCATCGAGTCCGCGGGCCTTCATCCGCTCCGGTCCGACCTGCGCCCAGAGGCCGGATCGCTTTTCCCCGTGGGAAAAGACGGCATCGGGCGCGACCATATTCACGCGTACGCCGAGTTCCGCGAACTCGATGCTGGCGATGCGGCACAGCTGGTGGGCCGCCGCCTTTGTCGCGCTGTAGGCGCCGAATTGCGCACCGGGCGCAAACACGTTCTTTGTCGAAACGAGGACGATGTCTCCGCCGATGTTCTGCAGCCG
>JAKAFS010000073.1 GCA_021817825.1 Deltaproteobacteria bacterium
GCAGTAGAGGCCGAAGAGGAGCATCAGCACGTTGGCCAGGTAGAGTGAGCAGATGAAAGTCCAGGTGACGTTGGCATGCGTCGTGAAAAGCTCGGCCCCGGGGTTGAGGCCGTGGATCATCAGCCCGCCCATCATGATCGCCGCCACCGAATCGCCCGGCACCCCCAGGGTCAGCATGGGAATGAAGGCCCCGGCGCAGACGGAATTGTTGGCCGCCTCGGAGGCCGCCACTCCCTCGATCATCCCGGTGCCGAACTTCTCGGGGGTCTTGGAGACGCGCCGCTCCTCGTTGTAGGCCATGAAACTGGCGATGCTGGCGCCGGCGCCGGGCAGGACCCCGACCAGCAGACCGATGAGCGAGGCGCGGAGGTAGGTGGGGGTCAACCGCTTGGTATGGGCCCAGGTGGGAAAGCCGATCTTCACGTTCTTCAGGCTGGGGATCGGCTCCTCCTTGGAACCGTGCAGCTGGATGATCTCCATCACTTCGGGGATCGAAAAGAGTCCGATCAGCGCGGGGACCAGCATGACGCCGTCGATCAGCCCCGTGATGCCGAAGGTGAAGCGGGGAATGCCCAAAAGCGGATCCATGCCGATCGTCGCGATCAGCATCCCCAAAAAGCCGGCAAGATACCCTTTGAGAATGCTCTTCTCGCTCAGGGAGGCGATGATCGTCATCCCGAAAATGGCCAGGACGAAATATTCGGGCGGTCCGAACATCAGCGAGACCCTCGCCAGAGGAGGCGCAAAGAGCATGAGGACGATGACACCCAGGATGCCCCCCCAGAAGGAGGACATGACCGATTCCCGCAGCGCGTCGGCGGCGCGGCCCTGCTTGGCCATCGGGTAGCCGTCGAGAACCGTGGCCGCGGCGCCCGGGGTTCCGGGGGTGTTGATGAGGATCGCCGAAACGGATCCTCCCCACATGGCGCCGGCAAAAATGGCCCCCATCATGATCAGTCCCGCCTCAGGCGTCATGGAGAAGGTGATCGGCAGCAGGATGGCGACCCCCATCGCGGCGGTAAAGCCCGGCAGGGCGCCGAAGACGATGCCGAGGACGACGCCGAACGTGGCCATCAGCAGATTGAACGGCATGAAGACGTTTTTCAGGACACCAAGATAGAATGCGTAATCCATGGATAGAACCTCTTGCCTTTCTCGATCAGATCAGCAGACCCTGGGGAAACCAGATGTACAGGAGCGTCTGGAACGCCCCGTACAGGAGGGCCACCCAGCCCAGCGCGATGAGCAGCGCCTTCCACCAAGCCTTCCGCTCGAAGGTGAGGATATAGAGGAAGACCGTCAGGAAAGTAGTCACGAAAAAGCCGACGAAAGGAAACAGGGCCACATAGGCGACCATGAATGCCGCAGTAAGGAGCTTGGGCCGCGTGAGAAAGGCGGTCACCTTGACCTTGCCCATGTCTCCGGGCCGGATGAACAGGCCGATGGTCATGATCGTGAGCACCGCGAGCAGGAACCGCGGGAAGGCCACGACTTCCGGGGGATACTGAAAGCTGTATGCAAAAAAGACGGCAAGGATAGCCAAGAGAACCAGCGCAACCTTGCGATTGACGTTGATGACCAACACGTTCTCCTCCTCAAAAGTTGATCCGGCCTGAGGGAATCTCCTCAGGCCGGAGTGTTCCCTCGTTATTTCACGTTCAGATCCTTGACCACCAGCGAGTATTCATCGAACTCGTCCTTGATGAGCTTGGCCCACTCGGCAGGTCCGGCATATTTGGCCGGCAGACCCAGTTTTTCCATCTGCTTGAGGTATTCGGGATCGGTAGAGGCTTTCTTAAAGGCGTCGGCCAGCTTGTCGATGACCTCTTTGGGGGTTCCCTTCGGCGCGGCAAAGCCCCGGTTCGAGTCGATGACCAGATTGATGCCGATCTCCTTGTAGGTGGGAACATTGGGCAATTCCTTCAACCGCTTTTCCGTAGCCGCGGCAATGACTTTGGCCTTTCCGTCCTTGAGCATGCCCAACACTTCGCCGTAGGTCTGGGTCAGGGCATCGATATGGCCGCCCAGGAAAGCCGCCTTGGACTCCCCGGCGCCGCCGAAGTGGACGGGTTTCGCTTTGACACCCATTTTTTTGTTCATAATGACGATCGACAGATGACCGGAGGTGCCGGCGCCGGAGGTGCCGATGGTGAGCTTGTCGGGATTGTCTTTGGCGTACTTGATGAAATCCTGAGCAGTGTTGAACCGCTTGTCGTCCGGCCGGACCACGAAGAGCCGCGGATCCGATACGACCATGCAGATGGGGGAGATGTCTTTGACGGCATCGTAGGAAGCCTTCCGCATCGTCGTCAAAATGACCGATGCCGAATTGAAGCCGGCGATGGTGTAGCCGTCGGGGGCGGAGCGGACCATCTGCACCACCCCGACTTCACTGCCACCGCCGTCGACGTTCTGGACGACAAAGGGCTTTCCCAGATGCTTTTCGGCAACCTTGGCCACCACCCTGGTCCCGATGTCGGTACCGCCGCCGGCCGCAAAAGGAACGATCAGGGTGATCGGTTTCGCCGGATACACCCGCTGCGCATAGCTCGCGTCCACGTTCATCAGACTTCCGAAACCCAATACCGCGACCGCGACCGCCCATCTCAGGGCACTGCACATTGACGATGCACTCTTCTTCATACGATCTTACCTCCTATTCAATTTTGACTGCAAAATACGAAAAGAACGGTGAAGATTTGTCACTCCCTCCCTTCTGTACGAAACAAAGCGGCATTCCCGTTAAAGCTCTCCCCAGCAGACTGCGGAGAATATCTGGCCCTAGAAAACCAGGGGATCTGGCTCGCCGAGCGATTCAATGGTTATGCGAGCCGCCATAACGCCTTTCAGTGATTGCCTTTGCAGCGGCCCTGACCTGGATGGACAACCGCTCGATCCGCTTGGGCGTCACCCTCTCGCTGGCGCCGGAGACCACAACGGCGGCAATGGTATTCCCTTCGCCGTCGAGAACCGGGGCGGCGATGGAGAAGATCCCCACGATCCGCTCGCTGTTGGAAAAGGAATAGCCCCGCTGGCGGATACAGGCGATGTCGGCTTCGAAAGATTCCCGAGTCAATCGACTGCCGTTCGTCAGCGTGATTTCTCCCATTTCGGCGATTAGCCTCGCCAACTCCTCATCAGGAAGGGCAGCCGCCAGGACTTTGCCCGACCCCACGGGAAGGGGCAGCCCCTGCCCGATCGGGAGAATGAACCGCAGGGGATGGAGCCCATCGACCCTCTGGACCAGGATTCGTTTGAAGCCCTGGCGCACGAAGAGCGATGCGGTCTCATCCGATACATGGGCCAGTTCCTGTAGGACGGGCAACGTCACCCGCAGCAGATTGTCGCCGATCATGTAGGCGTGTGCCAGGGGAAGGACAGCCGCTCCCAGCCAGTATTGTCTTTGACATTTCTTGACGTAGCCGTATTTCTCCAGCACCGACATGATCCGCAGGACCGTAGCCCTGGACAGCCCGCAAGCATTCGCCAAGCGAGTGATATTGATGGATCCCCCTGCATCTCCCAGAACATCGAGGATGCGGAGCGTGCGTTCGAGAGAACGCATTGAACTTTTTTCCTTGTCCTGAATGTCGTTCATCAATGCTTCCTAATTATGACCACTGTATGGACTATTGTTTTATTGTGTATCTAAATGGATCTTATTGGGTTTGTCAAGCATTTGTATCCGTCTTTGCCGGAAAATCATGACTCATCCCCAAAACGAGAACGCTCCGCAGCGGGACGCGATCGATGTGAAGCGTCACCCGATAATCTCCGAGCTTCGTTTGCGCAGAACGGGCAGCAGCATCCCGGCAACGATCAGGACGGTGACGATCAAGAACCCGAGACTGATCGGCTGGGTGACAAAGATCGAGGGATCGCCGCGCGATATCAGCAACGCCCGGCGAAGATTCTCTTCCATCATCGGTCCGAGGACGAACCCCAGGAGCATCGGCGCGGCGGGACAGTCCAGTTGCAGCCAGAGGAAACCGAGCAGGCCGAAGATCGCCGTCAGGTAAAGCTCGAAGGGACTGTTATTGAGGCTGAAAATCCCGATCGAGGAGAAGACCATGATCGACGGGAAAAGCAGCCGATAGGGGACCTTGAGCAGACGCACCCAGAGACCGATCAGCGGCACGTTGAGAACGACGAGCATCAGATTCCCGATCCACATGCTGGCGATCAACCCCCAGAAGAGATCGGGTCTCTGGGTCATCACGGCCGGACCGGGCGCAATGCCGTGGATCATGAGCGCCCCGAGCATCAGCGCCATCGTCCCGCTGGCAGGGATTCCCAGGGTGAGCATCGGGATGAACTTGCATTGCGCATCGGCATTGTTGGCCGATTCAGGGGCCGCCACGCCTTCGATCGCTCCCTTGCCGAAACGGGAGGGGTCCTTGGAGAGTTTTTTCTCAAACATATAGGAGGAGAAGGAGGCGATGGCCGGACCGGTGCCGGGCAGCATGCCGAAGAACGCCCCGAGGGCGGTTCCGCGGACGATCGGGCCGATGGATCGCTTCAGATCCTCCTTGGAGGGGAAAAGATGACTCACCTTGGAAGTGAAGATGGTCCGCTCTTCCGGATCGCCGAGGTTGGCGATGATTTCCGCCAGTGCGAACACCCCCACGGCCACGACCACAAAACCGATGCCGTCCGCCATCTCTTCGATATTGAATGTGAATCTCCTCAATCCGGAATTGACGTCGGTGCCCACGGAGCCGATGAGCAAGCCCATCGCCACCATGCCGAGCGACTTGACCATGTCGCCATGGGCCAGGACCGCCGCCGTGACCAGTCCCATCAGCATCAGCGAAAAATATTCCGCCTCGCCGAATTTCAGCGCGAGGTCGGCGATGGCAGGGCCGAACATGGCGATCAGCACCGTACAAACGGTTCCGGCAAAGAAAGAACCGATGGCGGCAATGGCGAGCGCCTGTCCGGCGCGTCCCTGGCGGGCCATCTGATAGCCGTCGATGCAGGTGACGACGGCGGAGGTTTCACCCGGGAGGTTGACGAGAATGGCGGTCGTCGATCCCCCGTATTGGGCGCCGTAATAGATGCCGGCCAGCATGATCATCGCCGCGACCGGCGAGATGGTAAAGGTAATCGGCATCAGCATGGCGATCGTGGCGAGCGGTCCGATGCCGGGCAGGACGCCGATCAGGGTGCCCAACAGACAACCGATGAAACAGTAAAGCAGGTTCTGCAACGACAGGGCCACCGTGAAGCCGAAAATAAGGTTATGAAACAGTTCCATCATGGCCTCCTCGTTAAAATCCGCGGATCAGGGAATAGGGAAGTCCGAGTCCCCAGATAAACATGGCGCCCGAAAGGACGGCCAAAAAGAGGGACAGTAAAAGCACCTCGACGAATTTGAACTCCCTTCCCGAGGCCGCCGACAGGAAGACCAAACTCACCAGGGCCGGCAGGAAACCGGCCAGTTCCATGAGAAAGCCGAACAGAACGATGGACAGGGGCAGTATGATCATGGCGCGGAGCGACCAGTTTCCCTGGATCTTTGCGCTTTTTCGCATCCCTCGGAGCATGATGATGAGGCCGAAGACGATGAGGATCCCGCTCAACACCATGGGGAAGTAACCGGGGCCCATACTCAAGGCGGAACCAAAGGGATAATGTCGGGCAATGAAGATCGCCCCGGCGCCGGTTGCGAAGAACATCAGTCCGGCCCAGAAATCTTTGTTGCTGCGGAGCTCCAGGTTCATGAATCACCACCTCCAGGTGCAATGCCGGCCGAGGGATTCTCCTCGGTGTTGATGCCGTCTTTAGAATGAGTATTCGCTGTGCTCATCCCGCCTGGGGATGAGCACAGCGAATGGAAACGGATCGAGACAGAAGTTCCCGGAAACCCAGGAAAATCGGGCCTGGGTTCCTTCTTACTCGGCGGTGGCGCCTGACTCCTTGACCACGACGCTCCATTTTTTGAACTCCGAAGCAATGAAGGCCTTGAATTGCTCGGGGGAACCGCCGACGGGATCGGCGCCCTCGGCGACCATCTTCTTGTCGATGGCCGGTTCGTCGATAATCTTGTTGACCGCACCGTTGAGCTTGGTCACAACGGACTTGGGCGTGCCGTGGGGCCCCAGGAAACCGAACCAGGAACCGGCCTCAAAGGCTTCATAGCCGCTTTCGATCATCGTCGGCACCTTCGGGAGGGATTTCGATCGTTTTTTGCTGCTGACCGCAACGGCTACCAGTTTTCCCGACTGGATGTGGGTAATCACCGAGGGGATCGTGGCAAACATGAAATCGGTCCTGCCGCCGAGCAGGGAAATCACCGCATCGGCCCCCTTATAGGGGATATGGACGGCCTGGACTCCGGCACGCTTGGCCATCATGAAGCTGGCGAGATGCGAGGAGGTTCCCACGCCCGTCGAGCCGTAAGACAGGCCGCCCTGCTTCGTTTTCCCCTTGGCGATGAGCTCCTTCAGCGTGGGGGTATTGGCCTGGGCCGGCACGACGAGCACATTGGGCACCTCGGCAATCTGCACGATGGGATCGAGGTCGGTCAAGGGATTGAAAGAGAGGTTTTTATACAGGGAAGGATTGACGGCAATCGGACCGACGGAATTCACCATCAGGGTATATCCGTCGGGCGCCGCTTTGGCCACAAAGGCGGTGCCGATATTGCCGCCGGCGCCGGGTTTGTTTTCGACCACGAAGCTTTTGCCCCACATTTCGCTCAAGCGATTGCACACCATGCGGGTCAAAAGATCCGTCGTCCCGCCCGGGGTGAAGGCAACGATGACTTTGACCGGTTGAGTGGGGTATTCCTCGGCCGCAATAGCCGACCCGTACCCCATGAAAAAGGTGATGACGATGATGAGTGTTGCGAGGTGTTTCACTGTCTGGTTCATATGCTCCCCTCCCTTTTTTATTAGGCCGCACACACCATCAGGCCCTTGCCTGGAGCTGTGTGCGGCAACCCGGAGAGGGCCCAAGCAGGTTTATGCTTGAAGCCCCAAGATGTCCCTGGCTCCTGCCAGGGGAGTATCACAGTCAAATGAGCGGGGCCCTTTTGCGGCCGCCCGACATAAGCCGTGGGTTTAGTCCGAGAGAGATTGCGATGTTATGCCAAAACTGAAACTTACGGATGTCACTTCATAATTGTTCGTCTTTCCGGTAATAATTTTTTCATCGGTCAGATCACCTGACTGATGTGCATGGCCTGGAAGCGTCCGCCGCTGGCCCTGGCCGCCTTGGAAAGCTGGATCAGGCAGCCGGGGCAGCCCGTCGCGACGATCCGGGCGCCGGTCCGTTCGATGCTTTCCTTTTTGCGGGTCACGATCCGCGCCGAAACGGCCGGATAGTCCATGTGGAAGGAGCCCGCCCCACCGCAGCAGAGGGCCGCCGCATCCATCTCGACATAGGTCCCCGTGGCTTTGAGCAGTTCCCGCGGCGGCTTCGTGATCCCCTGCCCCCGCACCAGATGGCAGGGATCGTGATAGGTCAGCGTCGCCTCGATCCGCCGCCGCGGCGTATAGCCGACCTGCACCAGATATTCGGTCAGGTCCAGCACCTTGGCGGAAAAGGCGGCCGCCCTCTCTTTCCATTCCGGATCATCGGCAAACCAGGAAGCGAGGTGCTTGAGCGTCCCGCCGCAGCTGGCGCAGTCGCTCACCACGATGTCCACCGCCTCGAATTGGCGGATGTTCTCCTTCGCCAGTGCAAGGAAGGTCTCCCGTAGGCCGTGGGCCAGATGGGGAAGGCCGCAGCAGACATTCTCCTTAAGGATCGGCTGGCTGACGGTGCCGAGAATCTTGAGCGTGTCGGCCGCGGCAGAGGGAAACATCATCCGCATCCCGCAGCCGTAAAAATAACCGACCTTCGCCCCGGCCGGGATCGGCTTCGGAGCCGTGACAGCCGGAGTTCCCAACGCCGCGGGGCCCGCAAAGGCGGTCAGAAAATGGGTGCGCGTGTATTCGTCGGGCGCCGAGCCATAGGGAACCAGGCGGTTCAGACCCGTCTTGCGCAGGAGCGCCAACCCCCCGGCCGCCAGCTTCACCAGCGTCGGGCTCCGGAGGAACGAGCCCACGGCCCGGTACTTGGCGTTGAGCGCCCCGGTGTGGTTGATGAGGTACTGGCGGACATCGACCATCGCCTCGTCGGTCGCCACCTTGTTCGGACAGTTATCGACGCAGGTCCGGCAGAGGAGGCAGAAACCGGCCGCCTCCAGAAGTGCCGCGCTCGGCTCGACAACGCCGCCCGCCAGCGCCCGGGTAAGGGTATTTTTTCCCCGGGCGGCCGAAGACTCCACGTCCTTGGCCGCGAAGAGCGGACAGACCGGCAGACAGGCCCCGCATCGGTCGCAGGGACTGACCAGCTTCAGCGCCCGCTCCAGCATCGCCTGATCCTCAGCCTTCTCGGTAGAACTTTTCTTTTCCACTTTCGTTCCTGAACCTTCTTTCGGCACCGCTTCCTGCCGAATCGTTTAACTTCCGCGAGCTTTTTGCCGTCGGCTTTCACTGCCGCCGCGGAGGTGGTGTGATTTCGATTACCAGATCTTTCCGGGATTCAGGATCCCCTGCGGATCGAGGCTCTTTTTTACCGCCATCAGGGTCTTCACTCCCGCCTCGCCCAGGGCCTGGGTGATATAGGGACGCTTGGTCATGCCGATCCCGTGCTCACCGGACAGCGTCCCACCCACGGCCAGGGCCGCGGCGAAGATCTCGTCGATCGCCTTGTGCACCCGCTCCGGTTCGCCGGGCTGGTTCATGTCGCAGAGCACCGAAGGATGGATGTTGCCGTCGCCGGCGTGACCGAAAACGGCGATGGGAAACCCCGAGGCCGCGGAGATCGCCTGGATTCGCCGGACCACCTCGGGAAAGGACGCCCGGGGAACCGAGATGTCCTCGCTCAGCCGGTGGGGCGCCAAGGCCGCGACCGCCGAGGAGATCTGCCGCCGGACCGTCCACAGCTCGTCGGACTCCTGCTCCGACTGGGCGACCCGAAAGGCCATGGCCCCGCAGCCCTTCGCCAGGGTCTCGATCCGCTGCGCCTGGGCGGACAAAGCCGCCGCGTCCTCGCCGTCGATCTCGATGACCAGGCACGCCTTGATCTCCGGCGCAAAGTTCAACTTGCCGAGCTTCGCCACCGCGTCCAGGCACAGGCGGTCCATGATCTCCGCCGAGGCCGGCACCACCCCTTCGGCGAGCATCCGCTGGACCGTCTTGCACCCTTCGTCCAGGGAACCGAACAGCACCTGGATCGTGCCCCGTTTTTTCGGCATCGGAAGCACCTTGAGGAGCGCCGCGGTGATGATCCCGAGGGTCCCCTCGGAACCGGTAAAGAGCGCCTTCAAGTCATAGCCGGTCACGTTCTTTTGCGCCTTGCCCCCGGTCTGCAGGATCGTGCCGTCGGCAAGGACCACTTCGAGCCCCATCACGTAGTTGGCCGTCACCCCGTACTTGACCGCCCGCATCCCCCCTGCGTTTTCCGCCACGTTGCCGCCGATCGTCGAGTATTTCCAGCTCCCCGGATCGGGCGGATAGAAGAACCCCTTCGCCGCGCAGTGGTTGTACAAATCGATCGTCCGGACGCCCGCCTCGACCGTGACCATCATGTTCGCTTCGTCCAGTTCGATGATCCGGGTCATCCGGTCGAGGGAAAGCGAAATCCCCCCTTGCAGGGGAACGCTGCCCCCCGTCCGCCCGCTCGCCGCTCCTCGCGGCGTCACCGGAATCCCCTGGTCGTTGGCGATCGCCATCACCTCGGCCACCTCCGCCGTGGTCGCCGGACGGACCACCAACTCCGGACGGGTCTCCCGGGAAAGCGGCAGGAAGGAGGAATCGTAGGAATAGCCGAATCGGTCGATCTCCGAATCCAGGGCGTTTTCCGGACCCACCACGGAACGGATTTTATGCTTGATCTCTGCGGTGATCATCTCATGTTGCCTCTATTTCTGTTTTCAATCCAGCGCGCGTCACTGCAATGGCAGCGCAGGGCTCAGTCCTTCCTCAGGTACTGGGCGTTTACGAGATCGCCAGGACTGACTTCCTGGCCCATGCTGACGTTTACGATGTTTTCAATGGCCCGCTTTGCCATGGTGCCGTTGTTGTCCACGGTGCTGCCGCCGATGTGGGGACTCATCACCACATTTTTCAGGGAGCGAAGCGGACTGTCTTGCAAAAGGGGCTCGTTCTCGAACACATCCAGCCCTGCGCCCAAGAGACGGTTATTGCTTAACGCCTCATAAAGCGCCGCCTCGTCGATGATCCCGCCCCGCGAGGTATTGATGATCACGGCAGTCGGTTTCATGAGCGCAATGGCGGCCTTGTTTATCATATGTCGGGTCGATTCCAACAGGGGAACATGGAGGCTCACAATGTCCGAAGTTTCGAGCAATTTATCGAGAGACATATACCGTGCGCCCACCGGCGCTTCTATCTCTACAGGACGCCTTGGGGTATCGTAGTAGGCGATGTTGGCGCCGAAGGCCCTGAAGAGGGCGGCCACCTTCAGCCCGATGTTACCCAATCCCACGATTCCCACTTGCTTGCCCTGGATGACGTAAGATCTTTTTTCGAATTCCTTTTTTAGCCATTGCCCATTCGCCATCCCATTATGCAGGGGAATCAGATTACGCAATGCAGCCAGTGTTTGCAGGATCGTCATTTCCGCGACCTGGGTGGCATTGATCCCGGACATGATGGCGACCGGAATGCGATGTTCGCCGGCGGCCTGGATGTCAACGATGTCGTAACCGACCCCCCACCGTTGGATGAGTTTCGTCCGCCGCAGGGTCTTGATGGTCTCTTCCCGGATCTCGAGCGTTCTGAAAACAATGTAATCGGCATCGGGAAGTTTATCGTATTCCTCTTTCGTCGGAACGAGAAATAACTCGAAGCCGGCCGGCAATATTTCCTGGAAGGAGGCCTGCATTTTATCCGTAAACGGACCCAAAAGTGCAATCTTCGCCATGATGTTTCCTCTCGCGTTAGGGAATCGGGGATAGAATTTCCATCAGGTTACCGACCCTGTCGAGTTTATCAAGCCCCAGGGCCGTATCGTACAGGTTCTGCTGCGTCTGCTTGCCATAGAGGCCCGCGGCGCAGGAGCGGAGCTTTTCGATCATGTCGTTCCCCTCCAGGGGGACCTCCGGATCGCCCTTGGGCAGGGGTACGGTTTCGCTTCGGACGGTTCCGTCTTTCAAAACCATTTCGATGCGGGCGCCGCGGATGCCGGCCTCCCGGCTTTGCAGGGACGGCTCGCTGACGATCTGCATCTTCCCGATCAGCCCCTTCACGGCATCGCTCAGGTGACCGCCGTTTTTCAGGTCATCGAGCGTAAACCGCCCGGTCGCCATGGCGGTGGCCGCGGCAAAGGTGATGCTCAGCTTGGCTTCCGCCTCGTTTTGGGGTTCAAAAATGGTTCCGGCGATCTGGATCGCCGAGGGGTAGGTGTAGATCTTGATGGTTTCAATCGCATTCGGCTCGGGGAGACCGGCCGCCCTCAGCCTCAACGCGGCATCGACAGGGGCGTGCGCATGCCGGCAGGCCGGATAGAGTTTGATATAACAGGTGGCGATCTGGAACTGTTTCCCGAGATCCTCCGGCAGCGTCGACCAGTCGGCGCCGTCCGCGAAGGCCTTCAAAAACCCCTTGTCCCCTTCCAGCGGATCTTGCGGCGCATCGGCGCCGGCTTGGGCCAGCAGGGCGGAGAGGATGCCGGTGCGCACGGCATTGCCGGGATTGATCGGTTTGGCCATCTGCCCGCTGTCCGAAACTTCATGCAGCCCCGAGGCCTGGACGGCCGCAAGACTGATGGAGCGCCGTACGCCGTCTTCGGAAAGCCCCAGGATTTTTGCCGAAGCGGCGCCGGCCGCCACCGCCCCGATCGTGCCGGTACTGTGAAACCCCCGCAGGAAATGGGAAGGAAGCATCACGTTGCCCAGGCGGACATAGACATCATACCCCGCCACGATCGCCGTGATCGCCTCTTTGCCGCTCCGGCCATGGGCCTCGGCCAGACTCAGCACCGCCGGGATGATGGCCGATCCCGGATGGCCCGTCGCCGTCCGGTTCCCGTCGTCGATATCGGCGCCGTGGCCGTAGACGGCATTGATGAACCCCGCATGGGCCGAAGGAAGCCTGCCGCCGCCGAACAAAACGGTGCTCTCCGGTTTTCCGCCCATTCCCCCGATGACTTCCAGAACGGCCCTGTTGAACACCTGGTTGACCTTGTACCCGGCCATGGCGGAGGCGAGCTGATCCAGAACCAACAGCTTCGCGTACTCCACCACGCCGGGGGGAAGATCTGCGTACCGAAGGCCGCTCACATAGCGGCTCAACTGGGTCGTGGGATGAATGTTTTCAAGTGACATGTCGGACCTCCCGATCCCCCAGAGGCATGGGCAATGGCGTATCGCCGCCTCCCCCGCGTTTCCTGTCTCGTCCTACAGCGTCACCGGATTTTTCGGCCGCTTTCCCTCCAGAACCCGAATCACCTCCTCGGCAGCGCCCCACTCGCCGCGCTGAGCGGCCTCGAAGGTCTGCGCGCCGAGGTGCGGCGTCCATAACACATTTTCCAATTGAAGCAACGGGTGGTCCTTCTCCGGCGGTTCCACCGCAATCACGTCGAGCGCAGCCCCGGCAATCTTCTTTTTCTGCAACGCCCGGCAAAGCGCCTCCTCGTTGGCGATCCCGCCGCGTGCGGCGTTAATCAGGCAGGCCGTTGGTTTCATCAAGGCAAGCTCTATATCGCCGATCATGTCTTTGGTTTCCGGCGTGAGCGGACAATGAATCGTGACGAAGTCCGATTCTTTCAGCAATTCATGGAGGCCGACCCATTTTCCGCCCAGGGACGTAACATGGGATTCCGGAATATAGGGATCGTAAATGAGAAAATTCATCTCGAAG
Organism: Deltaproteobacteria bacterium; assembly: GCA_021817825.1. Classification (GTDB taxonomy): domain Bacteria; phylum Desulfobacterota; class Syntrophia; order Syntrophales; family UBA5619; genus JAKAFS01. The sequence goes on from JAKAFS010000073.1 coordinate 12,876, forward strand.
GCCCGGGCTCTGATCGCCATCCGGGTGCCGATGTTCCCCATACCGATGATGCCGATCGTTTTCCCGGCCAACTCGGTGCCGGTGTACCTGAGATAATCGCCCCAACGGTTCGCCTTGACCGAGCGATCCGCCTGATGGGTATACCGCACCAATGAGATCATCTGACAGAACACCAGTTCCGCAACGGAAACGGCGTTGCAGCCCGGCATGTTCGTGACCAGAACATTGAACTCTTTGGCATCATTGAGAACGATCCGGGAAGGATCGACGCCGACGCCGGTGCGGGCCACTAATTTAAGCCGCCCGCCGCTCTTTTCCATTTGCTCGCGGGTGATTCTTCCCTTTCGGCTGATCACCGCATCGACGCACGGGACTTCCTGCTCCCAGCGTTCCGGTTCGACCCAGGGTTCGACGACTACAAGTTCCACGCGCTCGCGCAGCCACTGGAGAATGTCCGGCTGCAACTCTTCGACTAAAACCCGTCCTAAAGTCATAAATACGCCTCCTTTACGTTGGTGGAAAATGGATCGCCGTCACTAAGCAGTTCAAGGCCTGATCGCCATTCCCGGAAAATGCGGACAATGCCGGGAATTTGCGTGTCTTTCACTCAGCCCGAAACCTCGGAAGGGCCTCAGAGCATCCCTAAAATGACCATACTATGGACTATATGGTTACAGTATAAGCTATGTTTTTTTAGATTGTCAAGACCCAAATATGGGCGAGGATCATGCTGATGACCGGAAGGGTCTCCGGGCGAACCCCTCAGCCTGGCAGTCAGACAGCGAAGCCCACGTTGACAAAAGAACGCCGCTAAGGGATAATGGCGCAAAACAGAATGACTTTTAGATGCGGCGGTCGGTTTGGCTCCCCGGCACCTACTGACCATGCCTTGCTGATGCGACTCCTTTGAAGGCTAAAGAACTCCTCCCATGAAACCTCTATTCAGGCTGCGCTCCTTTATCAAGCCCTATGCCCTGCCGATGGCCGTCACCAACCTTGCGCTGCTCGCCATCACGGGGCTGTCGCTCGTCATTCCGCGGATTCTGCAAAAGGTAATCGACGCAGGCCTGATGCAAGGACAGATCGGCACTCTGGCCCAGGCGGCGCTCATTTTGCTGGGGCTGGGACTGGCCATCGCGACCCTCAATCTGACGCAGAGCTATATCTCCGAACGGACCGCAGCCTTCATCGGCTACGATCTCCGCAACGCCATGGTCGACCGGATCCAGCATCTGCCCTTCACCTTTCATGACCACAACCCGTCGGGACAACTGATCACCCGCGGCATCGAGGATGTGCGCGCCATCCAGAACTTCGCCGGCAGCGGCCTCAGCGAACTGATCCAGCTTTTTTTCATGGCCGTCGGCGTCATCGCCATGATGGTCTCTCTGGACGCCCGGATTGCGCTCATCGCCCTTTTGCCGCTCCTGCCGCTGGCGATCATGACCTCCCGCTTCGGCAATCGGGTGACGAAGCTGTTCTACCATGTGGATCAGACCCTGGGCGATCTTTCCACCCGTCTACAGGACAACGTCATGGGCGTCCAGGTCGTCCGGGCCTTTGCCCGGGAAAGCTACGAAAGCGAACGCTTCGACGAAAGCAACCGGAAATATTTCGCGGCCCGCCTCAGGGTCGTCCGCGAATGGTCGAAGGTGATGCCGACGACCGCCCTGCTCATCACCTTAGGCACGATCCTGATCCTCCTCTTCGGCGGTCAGCTGGTCATTGCCGGCCAGATGACGATCGGCCAGATCGTGGCCTTCAATGCCTACATGTTGTTGCTCTCGGGGCCTATCCAGGAGATGACCTGGCTCGTCAACGGTGCGAGCGAAGCCGCTGCCGGCGCACAGCGGGTCCTGGAAATCCTGGACCACGAGCCGGAGATCCGTTCGCCGGAAAATGCGATGGCACTGCCGACACTGAACGGCCGTGTGGAATTCAACGCCGTTTCGCTTTGCTACGAAGGCGAAAAGACCGCGGCCCTGGCCGGGATCGACCTTTGCGTCGAGCCGAACCGGATCGTCGCCCTGATCGGCCAGACCGGCTCGGGCAAGACCTCGCTCGTCAACCTGATCCCCCGCTTCTACGATGTGACCGCAGGGGCGGTCCTGGTGGACGGCGTGGATGTGCGCCGGGCCGACCTCGACTCGCTGCGCCGCCAGATCGGCATCGTGCTGCAGACCCCGCTCCTCTTCTCCGATACGATCCGGGCCAACATCGCCTACGGCCGGCCCGAAGCCGGCGACGGGGAGATCTTCGCCGCGGCCAAGGCCGCCCAGGCCCATGAGTTCATCAGGGAATTTCCCAACGGCTACGAGACCATCGTCGGCGAGCGCGGCGTGACGCTGAGCGGCGGACAGCGCCAGCGGGTGGCGATCGCCCGCGCCCTGCTGCTGAATCCCCGGATTCTGATCCTCGACGACTCGACCTCCTCGGTCGATCCGCAGACCGAAAAGCTGATCCAGGAGGCCCTGGAACACCTGATGGAGGGCCGCACCACCTTCGTGATCGCCCATCGGCTGGCCACGGTCCGCCGGGCCGACCTGATCCTGGTCATGGACCGGGGGCGCATCGTCGAGCGGGGCACCCATGAGGAGCTCCTCGCCCGGGGCGACCTGTACAAGACGATTCACGACTTGCAGTTGCAGCAGGCGCCGAAACAGCGGGAGGAAGCATGAGCACGATCCAACCGCCTGCCTATATCACCCAATCGGAAGAGGAATCGGACGCCAAAGGCTACAACCCGCAGGTCGTCCGCCGGCTCTCGATCTACGCCCGGCCTTACCGGGAAAAACTCCTCCTCGCGATCCTGCTCATGTTCGCCTCTTCGGCAGCGGCGGTCGCGGGACCCTATTTCGTCAAGATCGCCATCGACGAAGGGCTGACCGCCCGCAACCTGAGCGTGCTCCGCACCACGGTCCTCGCTTTTCTTGTAGTCTCGCTTGCCCAGTGGCTCTGCACCTACTTCCGGATCAACCTCATGGCCCGGGTGGGTCAGGCGGTGATCTACGACCTGCGCACGACCCTCTTTAACCACCTGCAACGGTTATCGCTGGGCTTTTTCAGCCATTATTCGGTGGGCCGGATCATCACCCGGGTCATCAACGACGTGGAGACCCTGCGCGACTTTCTCACCTGGTCGGTGCTCGCCATCACGCGCAATGTCTTTACCCTCCTTTTGATCGTCGTGGTCATGCTGGACATGAACCTGCGCTTGGCCCTTCTGACCTTCAGCGTCCTGCCGGTCATGGTCGCGGCGACCTTTCTCTTCCGCCGCCTCTCCCGGAGAGCCTATCGCAAGGTCCGCGGCGCCGTCTCGTGGGTCAACTCGGTCCTCGCCGAGAACATCAACGGGGTCCGGGTGATCCAGGCTTTCTCACGCCAGGATCACAACCGTCAGTTCTTCAGGAATCACGTCAATCGCTATCATCTCGATCAGTCGATCGCGGCCGCCCGCATCGTCTCTTTCTTCAACCCCCTCGTCGATGTGCTCGGCGCCGTCGCCACGGCCGTTGTGGTCTGGGTGGGCGGCGCGGCCGTCCTGGGGGAACAGATCAGCGCCGGAATGCTGGTCGCCTTCACCCTCTACATCGACCGCTTTTTCGAACCGATCCACGACCTTTCGCGCCGCTTTACGCAGCTTCAGTCCACGATGGCGGGCGGCGAGCGGATCGTCGGTCTGCTGGATATCGAAGTGGAGGTGAAAGACGCCCCCGACGCGGAGGACCTCCCCCCCATCGAGGGCGAGATCCGGTTCGACCAGGTTTCCTTCCGCTACTTAGCCGATGGCCGGGACGTCCTAAGCGCGATCTCCCTTACGGCCCGCCCCGGTGAAACCATCGCCCTGGTCGGCGAAACCGGCGCCGGCAAGACGACACTCGTGAAACTCTTGGCCCGCTTTCATGACCCGACTGCGGGCCGCATCCTCGTGGACGGTCACGACCTCAAGACCATCCGACAGAACAGCCTGCGGCGGCAGATGGGGATCGTACCCCAGGAGCCCTTCCTGTTCAGCGGAACGGTCAAGGAAAATATTCTTTTCGGGCGGCTGGAGGCCGACGAGGCGGCCGTCGTCGCGGCGGCGGAGGCGGTCGGCGCCCACGGGTTCATCAAAAACTTGCGCCAGGGCTACGAAACCCAGGTGGAGGAAGGCGGAGTCATGCTCTCGGTAGGCCAGCGGCAGTTGGTCTCTCTGGCCCGGGCGCTTCTCGCCGATCCGCGCATCCTCATCCTCGACGAGGCCACCTCCTCGGTGGACACCCAAAGCGAACAGGCGATCCAAAAGGCCCTACAGCGGCTGTTCCAGGGGAGAACGACCTTCGTCATCGCCCACCGCCTCTCGACGGTCACCAGGGCCGACCGGGTCGTGGTAATCCACCAGGGACGGATCGTCGAACAGGGAACCCACACCCAACTCCTCGCGGCAGGCGGGAGATATTTTCATCAGTACCAGACCGGCTTTCAGGATTAAGCATCTTTTTACTCAAGTTTATTGAAAATCTGCCGATAACGTACGTAACGGGTATGTTTGTACGGCATTTACCTACAAGAAAGGAGATTTCAAAATGGAGATCGGCCATGTCACGCAGACCGGTGCCGCTGTAGTTGCGCCTAACAGCGCGGCCGCACCGGAAAACAAAGGGATCGCTCCGGCAAAACCTCTGTCCGCCGCGACGGATCAAGTTCAGATAAGCGCCACGGCGAGGGCATTGGAGGAAGCCAAAGAGACGCCGGTTCAAGTGGCGCAAGCCACCAACAATGTCAATGTTCAGGCGCAGCAAAAACAGGTAGTCGAGGAAGCCTACGAATCGTCGGCCGTCGGGAATCAGATGGTGCAGACGACCTTGGGCTTCTATCAATAGCCGCGCGTCCGCTTGCTTCCTTTTCGCCTCTTAGCTTTCTAGGGAAACAGGGTGCGCTCGGTCACGCGGGGATCGTGGCTGGGCAGGACATGTCCCCCCACAGCGATCAATCGACCCAGCGAGGCCTCATAATCGAAGAGATTCTGATAGATTCCTCCGGGTATTTTTCTTGAATCCTCGTCCTGGTCCCAGTTTTCATAGAGCGGAACCGTGTCGCCGGCGATGACCCAGGGGCCCTGCGCCGTTTCGACCACGACTCCCTGCGACCCGGGGGTATGCCCCGGAAGATGGATGACCCGGACGCCGGGGATGACCTCCCGATCGCCTTCGACCGTCTTTAACCTGTCCCCGATCCCTTGCCAGGGCGGCTGAATCCCCGGAAGGCCCGCTTCATAGGCCTTCCGGTCCGCCGGCAACGGATCCAGCGCATAGGCCAACTCGCTTTGTTGGACGAAGAAGGTGGCCGCAGGGAGCCACTCCAGGTTGAAGCAGTGGTCCCAGTGAAGGTGGGTGAAGATCACCAGTTCGATCTCGCCGGCAGGCATGCCGATCTTCGCCAGGGCCTGGTCCAACTCCTGATCGGGACGCTTGGCGAGAGGCCGGTGGTATCTGGCGGCCCATTGGGCATCGCAGGGCCCCGTATCGACGAGCAGGGTCTTTTCTCCCCCTTTGATCACCCAGGCCAGGCAGGGAACGTCCACCTTCACCCCCTGATTTTCCCGAAGCGTAAAGATCGATTTATCGATGCCCGTCACGGTTCCCAAATCGAGGGGAACAATCGTCAATCCCTTATTGCCCATAAAAACTTCCTTCTCACTTTATCCTTTGACCGCTTGGGGGAAAGTCCATTTTCCCTTTTTTTGCCATTACTACGAAAACGGCGCCCTTTTTTGTCATTCCCGGGTCAGCGGGAATCCATTCAAAGCACTTCTGGACTCCCGCTTTCGCAGGTCCTATGTTTGAAGAAAAGAAAGGCAAGTCTCCCTTTTCACCGGTATAGTTTTTGTGC
>JAKAFS010000153.1 GCA_021817825.1 Deltaproteobacteria bacterium
ACGGGAGGGCACGACCGCATCGGCTTATCCCGAAAAGATCTGCGACATGGCCGAGCGCAGCGAGCTCCTGGGACTCGCCAAGTTCTACGCCCTGGAGGAGAGGCTGTACGGAAAATTTCTCGAGAGCGAAGGAAGCTGGCGCAAGGAATTGGAGGCGCGTTCCTCCGCAGAACCGCAGGGAACTCTGGAGATACCGATCTGACGATTTCACTCCCGCGGGTTTGAAGCATTCGAGGTGAGTCAAATGGGTAAGACGATCGCTGAAAAGATACTGGGAAAGCATGCCGGCAAACCGACCGCGGCGGGCGAGATCGTTATGGCCGATGTGGACTTCATCATGTCCGTCGACGGCAATCGCCCCTTAAGCATCCAGGTTTTCAGGGAAATGGGCGGCAAGAATCTCTTCGACCCCAGGAAATTTGCCCTGGTGATCGATCATGCCCCCTCCTCGCCGACACCTACCGTGGCCAACACCCTCAAACTGGTGAGGCAGTTCGCCCGTCAGCAGGGCTGTATCCTTTACGAGGCGGGAGAGGGTTCCTGCCACCAGCTCCTCCCGGAGCGGGGCCACGTCCTGCCGGGAGATCTGGTCATCGGCACGGACTCCCACACCTGCACCTATGGCGCCCTGAACGTCTTTTCGACCGGCGTCGGCGTAAGCGACGCCGCAGCGGCCATGATCTCCGGCAGGCTGTGGTTCAAGGTGCCGGAAACGATCCGCTTCGTTCTGAAGGGGCGTCTGCCCGCCGGCGTCTACGCCAAAGACCTGATCCTCCACCTCATCGGCAGCGTGACGGCGGATGGCGCCACTTACAAGGCTGCCGAGTATGTGGGTGAGGCGATCTCCGCCTTGAGTATCGATGGACGACTGACCATCTCCAACATGGCCGTGGAGATGGGGGCCAAAGCGGGTCTGATGGAGGCCGATGAGAAAACCCTGGCTTGGCTGAAGGGTCGCGCTTCCCGCCCCTTTGAACCGGTCTTTTCCGATCCCGATGCCCGGTTTGCCGATGTCCGGGAATACGATGTTTCCAAGCTCACGCCGCAAGTGGCCCTGCCCCATCGGGTCGATAATGTCGTCCCCGTGGAAGCGGCCCTGGGCAAACCCATCCAGCAGGCGAACATCGTCGCCTGCACCAATTCCCGCCTGGAAGACCTCGAAATCGCCGCATCGATTCTCTGCGGACGGCGCGTCCATCCCGGGGTGAGATTTTATGTGGTCCCCGCTTCCCGGCCCGTGCAGATGGAGGCCCTGCGCCGCGGTATCCTGCAGACGCTCTTGGAGGCAGGCGGCATTATGGGAGTGCCCGGATGCGACGCCTGCTCGGGGGGATCGCATTTCGGCGTGGCCGCCGATGGGGACAATGTCATCACCACCGCCAACCGCAACTTTCGGGGACGGGTGGCCAATCCGGAGGCCTTTATCCACCTGGCCTCTCCGGCCACGGTGGCCGCCTCGGCGCTGGAGGGCAAAATCGCCGATTGTAGAAAATACGTGAGGTGAACCATGCAGCTCAAGGGGAAGGCCCATCTATTTGGAAACGACGTCAACACGGATGACATCATCGCCAGCAAATACAAGTCTTCCACAACGGACATGCTGGAGATGTCCAAGTATCTCATGGGCAACATCGATCCGGATTTTGTCCGGAGGATTGCGCCGGGGGATTTTATCGTGGCGGGGAGCAATTTCGGGTGCGGCTCCTCCCGGGAGACGGCGCCGCGGGTGATCAAGCTGGCGGGACTCTCGGCAGTGCTGGCCAAAGGATTTGCCCGCATCTTTTTCCGCAACGCCATCAATGTCGGATTGCCTGTTGTGGAATGCGACACCGGAGGCATCGAAGCAGGCGACCGGTTGGAGGTGGATCTTACCGCCGGCCTGGTCCGGAATCTCACAAAAGGAACGGAAGGCAAAGTCGCTCCTCTCCCGGCGGTGATGCTGGAGCTGCTCAGCGACGGCGGTTTGTCGGAACATTTCAAGAAGCACGGTACATTTCACCTGCAAAGCATCGAGAAAGGCAAATGACGTTAGATGATACTGGCGGCGCCCCGCGTGGCCGGCCAGACGACTCAAACCCTTTTATACAAAAAAGGAGGTAGACGTCCATGCTCAGCAAATCATCCCGTGTCGTACTCGTTGTCCTGGCCGCAGCCGCCTTGCTGGCGGTTGCCGGACAGGGAAATGCGCAACAGACATACCCCACCAAACCCGTTCAACTGGTTCCGGCGGGCTCTCCGGGCGGCGGCCTGGATATCCATGCCCGGGCGATCGAACAGGCCTTGACCGTGGAAAAGCTGCTGGACAAGCCCTTTACGATCCTGCACAAGGGCGGCGGCGGCGGAAACCTCATGACTTCTCATCTGATCAACCAGAAGGGAAACGGATACACAATGGGCATCAACAGCAACCGTGTCCTGCTGAACGAGCTCATGGGGACGATCGAATACGGATACAAGGATTTGACCTCCGTTGCACGCCTGACCACGGAGTACAACTGCTGGGCCGTCCGCGCCGACTCCAAGTACAAATCGGCCCTTGACGTCCTGGCGGATCTGCAGAAGGACCCGACATCCGTGACCTTCGGTGTCGGCACTGTTCCCAGCAACGATCAGTTCAACATCATGCTGCCCGCCAAGCAGAAGGGAGTCGATTACCGAAAGGTCAAAATCGTGGCCTTCGACGCGGGAGGCGATGCCATGGCCAAGCTGCTCGGCAATCACGTCCCCATTCTCTCTACCGGTCTTTCGGAGGCGATCAACCAGGCAGAAGCGGGGAAGGTGCGCATCCTGTCCGTATCCGCCCCTGCCAAGCTCGATCGCGTACCCACTGTCCCGTGCTGGAAAGATCTCGGTATCGACGTCGCCATTTACCACTGGCGAGGGATATACGGCCCGCCGGAAATGCCCAAGGAGGCATACGACTACTGGAACAAGAAATTCGCGGCGATGGTGAAGACCAAGACCTGGAAACAATCGCTGGACAAATTCGAGCTGTTTGACGCCTTCCTTACCGGGGACGATTTCAAGAAGGAGCTGGCGAAGGACTATGAAACGTATCGTGAATTGCTCGGAACCATGGGCATGCTGAAAAAAGGGAAGAAATAGCGATGAAACATCCGCCCAAGCTTTCCACAACGGTGCTTCCCGTTATCCTCCTGGTGGCGGCGGGTCTGGTCTTCATCAGCATCTGGGGCCTTCCGGCGACGGCGACCGCCGACCTCCTGGGACCCAAGGTATATCCCGGCGCATTGGCGGTGCTGCTCGCCGCCTTTTCCGGACTGCTTCTCGCAGGTGCCGGGTCGTCGCACGGGGAGGATGCGGCGATCACGCTGCCGGGTATGATGCGGCGTTTTCTCCCCCTGGTGCTGTTCTCGGCTGCCTATGTGGCCGCTTTGCCGATCCTGGGATTCCTTATCGCCACAACGGCGCTGCTGCTGGCCTGTTTTTACCTGCTGGGAGAGCGGAGGCTTTGGTTGAATCTCCTGGTCGCGGCCGGGTGTACCCTGGCGACCTACCTCCTGTTTGCAACGTTCCTGGGAATACAGTTACCGGCCTTTCCCGGATAGGATCCAGAAACTCATGGCCCCCGCCGGCTTTGTGAAGCCGGTGGGGATCGCTGTCGCACCGCTTGATCCGCTGAGATCAAACATCACGAAACCATGGGGAGTGACGATGGAAACGCTTGCTTTGCTGACGAACGGATTTTCCCAGGCGCTGACTGTGCCGAACCTGTTGTCGGCCCTGATCGGCTGTTTCTTGGGGACGGTGGTGGGTGTCCTGCCGGGGATCGGCCCTTCCACGACGGTGGCGCTGATGATCCCCATCTCCTTCGCCATGAACCCGGCGACCGCCCTGATTATGATGATGGGCGTTTACTGCGGCGCGATGTACGGCGGCGCCATCACCTCCATCCTGGTCAACGTCCCCGGAGAAGCTTCATCGGTGATGACTGCCGTCGATGGATACCCCCTGGCCAAGCAGGGGCGGGGCGGTGTGGCCATGGTGCTCTGCCAGGTCGGTTCGTTCATCGGCGGCTCTCTGTCCATCGTGGGATTGATGATCGTGGCCATGCCCCTGGCGATGTTCGCCCTGGAATTCGGACCCGCGGAGAATTTCTCCGTCATGTTCTTCGCGCTGATCCTCGCCGCGACGCTGATCAGCGAATCCATGCTGCGCGGCCTGACCGCCCTGGTCATGGGGCTCATCCTGGCCTCTATTGGAACCGACCTGCAAACCGGCGTCGGCCGCCTCACCATGGGAATTCCCGAGCTGCTTGACGGCATCGACAACGTGGTCGTGATCATCGGCGTCTTCGGCGTCGGCGAAGTGCTCTGGTATGTCGTGTCCGCTTATGGGAAAACGGCCGGCGCCATCGAGCGGATCG
>JAKAFS010000074.1 GCA_021817825.1 Deltaproteobacteria bacterium
CGGCATCGCCTTGGGCTATGGGGACCACCAGGCCGTCCTCAACACCTATCGGAGCAAAAAGCAAAAAGCGGATGCCTTTACCCGCTGGCGCGAGTAGCAGGCAAAGATAGGGGGAATTGGGGAAACGACGTTGGCTAAGAACAGCCGACGCCATTTTAGACCGGACGCCTTCAGGGGGCCGGGGCGAGGCGCCAGATTTGCCCTTCGTCGGTGGAGACATAGAGGGCGCCGTCGGGACCCGGGACGAGGGCACGGATGCGCTCCTCCGGCAGACCGGCCATGGTCTGGGCAGACACCGTCCGTCCGGACGCATCCAATTCCAACACCACGATGCGCGCCCCGCGCAGGAACCCCACGGCCAGCCGTCCCTCCCACCCCTTCCATCGCGGGCCGGCGAGGAAGGCGCAGGGGCTCATCCCTTCGGAGCGGCCGTCGTTGCTCCAGGACGGTCGCAGGGCCTGGGGAAACTTGACGAGATCCGTCATGGGGGTGCGGGTGCCGTCCCGCTTGTTCGACGTGTAGCCGCAGTAATTGGCGATGCAGGCCACCCCGGTCTCGGGCCGGGGGTCCCAGCCGCCGTTGCCGCCGGCCGAAAGCGGCGTCACCTCGTCGCTGTGTCCTGGTCCGTGCTCGCAGGCAAAGGGCTGGCCGCTGCCGGGTCGAAAGGCGATGCCCTGGACGTTGCGGTGGCCGTAGGTGAAGAGGCGGGGATCGCCGCCCGGCAAGGGCCGGTTGCCCGGCGCGGCGCGGCCGTCGCGGTCAATCCTGAGGACCTTTCCCCCCAGGCGGGCGAGGTCCTGGGGGAGGGGGCCGTCGTGGTTGTCGCCGGTCGTGACGTAGAGGAAACCGTCGGGGCCGAAGCGGAGCCGGCCGCCGCTGTGGACGCCCGCTCCGCCCCAGAAGTTGGCGGACCGCTTGAAGGGGATGTCGGCAACGATGTCCCGGCGGTCGCCGACGCCGGCGTTGTCGGGGGCGACGCGGAGGCGCACCACGCGGTTCGTCTTCTCCCCGTCGAGGTTCGAGGCCATATAGACGTAGATGAAACGGTTTTCGGCAAAGCCGGGATCGACGGCCACGCCGTTCATGCCGCTCTGGCCTTGACAGAAGAGATCGGGAGCCGCCAGGGCTGCGCCGGTGGTGCCGAAGAGGCGGCGAAGGGTCCCGTCGGCGCGGCGCACCGAGAGCCCCCGGCATCTTTCGGTGAAAAAGAGGGCGCCGTCCGGGCCGAAGGCCAGGTCCCAGGGGTTGTCGAGGCCGTCCATCCAGACCGTGCGGGTCACCGGCAGCGCGGGGTTCGTCTCTCGGCTCGCCGGGGCGGAGAGGGCCGCCGCCGGAGCGGCGAAGGCAATGCCGGCCAGGAGGAGCGTTGCGATCAGGCTTTGCGCGCCGCGGACCCTCCCGGGCCTGTTCGTGTTCCCTTCCATCTTCCTGCCTCCTTCAATCGCCCAACGACTTTGTCCCCGGTCGGAACCGCGGTGCATGCCCCCAGAAGCGCCGGTTCGGACCGCAGCCGCCCGGCTTAAACGGGCGGGTTGGCGCCGCCTTGCCGGGAACCAGTATAAGAGAGGCCCTGGCCGGTGTCAATCACCGATGAACCGCCCCGGGTCCCCGCGGCAAGGGAGGCAAACGTTCAGGGAGCTTGAGACCAACGGTTCAGCCGATAGCTTGTTCCCATCATAATACCCCCATCTGCTTCCCATTGAAGGTCCCGGAAACTCAGCATACAGTGCATGCCAAGGTCTTCTCTATGCAAAAAGGATTAAGCGAGGAGGAATGGTATGCAAGTTCCGGCACGGTGGATGTGGTCGCTAGCGAACTCTTTCGGCAGACGTTCATGCTCATCTCCGCCGGTCCCTTATTCAAGTTCAACGAGGCCATCTCCTTCATCGTCAAATGCGACAACCAGGAAGAAATCGACTGCTTCTGGGAGAAGCTCAGCGCGGTCCCCGAGGCGGAGCAGTGCGGCTGGCTGAAGGACAAGTATGGCCTTTCCTGGCAAATCGTTCCCGTTGCCCTGGACCATTTGCTACAGGGACCGGATGAGAAGCGGGTCGCGAGGGTGACGGAAGCGTTTCTCAAGATGAAGAAACTCGATATCGCGGCGCTTCTGTTGGCCTATGAAGGAAAACACACTTAAGAAGATCAGGAGGTGCAAAATGGGAAATCCTTTTGTTCATGTTGAACTGGCGACACAGGATCCGGAGAAGTCGAAGAAGTTTTATACGGCCCTGTTCGACTGGAAGCTGGAGGAGTACCCCGGCATGGGGTACACGATGATCGATGTCGGGCAAGGAACCGGAGGCGGCCTGATGAAGACGCCTGTTTCCCATATGCCCGATCACTGGCTGCCCTATATCCTGGTAGAGGACGTCGCGACCTGCACGAAGCGGGCCCAGTCCCTCGGCGCCACGGTCTTGAAGGACGTGACCGAGGTGCCGGAGATGGGATATTTTAGCGTGCTTTCCGATCCCACGGGCGCTGCGTTCGGACTCTGGCAGCCGATGTCGGGCAGGTGAACGAAGGTCTTGCGCTGCGACGGTCAACGTTGCCCGGCCTGCCGCGAGAGTGAAATGACAGAAGAATCAGGAGGCTGAAGATGAGTTATGTGGATGGCTTTGTGATCCCAATACCCATGAAGAACCAGAAGGCGTACGCGCGCATGGCCAAGATGGGCGCCGAGTTGTGGATGAGGCACGGCGCCCTCGACTACAAGGAATGTGTGGGCGACGATTTGGAGACCCCGTGGGGCAAGTCGTTTACGAAGATGCTGAAGCTGAAACCCGACGAAACCGTCGTCTTCTCCTACATCGTCTTCAAATCCAAGTCCCATCGGGACCGCGTCAACGCCAAGGTGATGAAGGAGATGGAAGCGAAGGGGAGCATGCCCGACGAGATGCCCTTTGCGGTGAAGCGGATGATCTACGGCGGATTCAAAGTCCTCGTCGAGGTGTAAGACTCTCTCGGTGACGATCGCCAAGCCCTTGGGACAGGGAGAATCCTTTGGCCCCGGCCAGATGGCGGTCCCTCTCGGTCACGTCCGGGGAGAAGTACGCCGCAGACCGGTGGTGCGGCTTGGTGATCTCGCCGCGGTTGCTTAACGGTCTTTCCTGCCAAAGAAATAAATTCCAACTTCATAATATTGCCTATAGCAAGAGATGGCATCGAATATTCTTTTGTGATATGAAGCGACTACCCAGAACAAGGCGGTCGTTATTTCCGGCCGGGCGCGCAGCGATGCCTTGAGCAACTGCAACGCAGATCACCCAGCCGTTCCGGATCCTCTTCAAGAGGTTTATCCCCAGAGTCGAGGTGTCTCATTGGTGAATCCCCCCTTTTTACGACTTGTGCAATGCTGGACCGCCCGTCTGACCGACCTTCTGCTGTCTAGCGAGCGGAAACGGCGCATTCGCCTGAAACAGACGACCCTGGCCATCCTTTTCACCCTGTCGGGGATTGGGGGCATGCAGTATGTCGCCTGGACCGGAATCGCCCCCTGGCGGTTCGCCGCCCCCTGGACACTCCTCACCCTGGTCATCTCCGGCGGCTTCTATGCCGCCATTCGCAGCGGCTGGTCCGAGCGCTTCGCCGATCCGGCCTTGACCATGGCCCAGATGATCTATGCCGTTGCCTGTTGCGCCTCGGCCTACGCGATCGTGGGCGAGACGCGCGGGGCCGTTTTCCCCCTCGCCATGATTGTCCTGATGTTCGGCATGTTTGCCCTGAAACCGCGTCAGGTTCTGGCCATCAGTCTCTACGCCGCCACCCTCCTGGGGGCGGTCATGGGGGCCATGGCACAGTGGCATCCCCAAGTTTATGCCCCGGCCATTGAGTTGGTCCATTTTATGATGCTGGCGACCATGTTGATCGCCATGTCCATCCTGGCCGGGCAGTTCAGCCGAATGCGCGTCCGATTGCAGCAACAGAAGCAAGATCTGGCCAATGCGTTCGGAAAGATTCACGCCCTGGCGACCCGCGACGAGCTGACCGGTCTCATCAACCGCCGGCGAATGAACGAGCTGATCGAGAAGGAACTTCAACAAAGCCAGCGCTTCCATTCGCCATTCTGCATCGCGATCGTCGACCTGGATCATTTTAAGCGGATCAACGACGAGCACGGTCACGGCGCAGGAGACGAAGCCCTGCGGCAGTTTGCCCGGAAGGGCAGTCAAATGTTGCGCGCCGCCGACTCTCTTGCCCGCTGGGGCGGTGAGGAATTCCTTATCCTGATGTCCCATTCCCGCTTGTCGCTTGCCCAGGAAGGGGTGGAGCGCATCCGTCAGGCCTTGGAACAGATGGTGGTTCTGGCCGAGGTTGCCGCGGTCAGGTTGACCTTGTCGGCCGGCATTGTGGAGCACCGGCCCGGCGAGTCCAGCGAGACCATGATCGAGCGAGCCGATGCGGCACTTTACAGCGCCAAGACGCAGGGCCGAAACCGGGTCGTCGTCGGGTGATGCGGCCAGCAGGGCCGAGCCCGACCATCTCGCTCCCGTCCTGGGAGAAGTCGCCGCAGACGACGTGGCGCGGCTTGGCGATCTCGCCGCTGTCGAGGCCTCTTCGCCGCAAGATGGGTTGCAAGGGTTTGCTCAAATTTCACCGAAAAACCTGGCGTGTGCGCGCTAATCGGCACATTCAATTCCTGTTGGCAGCGCCGCCCACATCGTTGGCAGCCGCGTCCACCGCTTGACCAAGCAGATCTGCAAGTTGCCATTATTACTGCACACTGTATTCCTGGTACGAAAGTTGTATTCACTGACTCTCAGGAGGAAAGCGAGCCCAATAGCGGGAGCCGGAGCACTATAATCGCAAAGACTCTTGCGAAAGGCGAGAATTGTTGTATAGCCTTTCCTGCAAAACGCCGTACTGAAATCCGATGCGATATACGATGTTGAAGGAATGTTTATCAAATTGAAACGGAGGGCTCACCATGTACACTAAGATTACAAATGCCCAGCAGTATTGTCTCATTTTTGTCCTGTCTGTGCTCGTAGCATTCGCCGCCGCGCCGGCCTTTGCGGCCCACTGGACCGTCAATGTTCCCGCCGATTTTGATGCCAATGTTACGGAATGCCGGATCACGGCATGGGACACGGCGAACGGGGTTGAGAATAAAATGATGAAAGCGGGGGATACCTGGATATGGCCGACATCTTCCGATCGCAAGATCCAGCTTCTCGTCGGAATGTGCTCCTATACAACGTTTGGCCAAACCTCTGACATGCGCTTGCTGGCACGAACCTGTAAAGGGAACGATACTACCGATATCCTTTCAGTCAACTACTTCTGCGATAAAGACGTAACCGTGAAGCTTTGCAGAAAAAGCAGCCCCGGTTATGGAGACTACCTCTTTGGTTTCTGTCCTCCCAATTGAAGCAAAGATTACAGGCCTGGTGATAATCTCTGCGGACGATTATCCATATAACCAAGAAGGCACTAAAAATGATGAAGACCAACAAGAGGACACCCTATTCGATGTTCTCAAGGAGCACCAAACAGTCGAGGAGGAAAAGATGAAAAGGAATCTTAAGCTCAACGGAAAGTGCGGTTATGGGACAGCCCTTATGACAGCCTCTTTATTCTTTATCACCCTATCCAATGCTTTTGCCGGCGGCGGTGATTCCTGGGTTCGCCACATCAAAAATTATTCAGGCATGGCGGTCATTGTGCAGGCCGATGCCGAGCTGGGCAATGTCTGGTTCGAAACGGTCTGCGGCGGAAGCAAAAACGGTCCCTGCACCATCCCGGTCGCGCGAACGGAGCAGATGAAGTTCACGACCACCAATGGCGATAGCCTTGGGGTATTGAACATCAAATATTACGATTTTTACGGCAACCTCAAATCCTGCTCGACCCATTACAATGGAGCGGCGCACCTTGATTTTGGGACCTATTCCAATAATTGTCCGTCCCATATTACGATCACCGGAGATGGAGACATTACGGTGAACAACCCCTCCAAACCCTGAGCGCAAAATCATCACAGGGCGGTCCCGGTCGTTTTGCTTGGTTGATGAATATGGCACTGCGCATTTTCCTTTTACCCCTTTTATCCGGGACTCTGTACTGGCTGAGTTCGCCGGCCGGTTCTTTTCCGCTCGCCGTATGGTGCTGCCTGGTTCCGCTGGGCTTTTCCCTTTCCCGGACCTCTCCGGGAAAGGGATTGGCCGCCGGTTTCGTTTACGGTTTCTTGATCTGGCTGGTTTCCGTCTGGTGGCTCAAGATTTCCCTGAGCCATATGGCCGGCCTGCCTCCCTGGCAGGCCTGGTGCGGGGTCATCCTTTTTTGCGCCTTTTACGCCCTGCCCTATGCCCTCTGGGGGTGGCTTGCCGGAAGGTTCCGCTTGCTGGAAAGTCACACCGGCACCTGGTTTGCCGCTGCCACCCTGGTCGTCATCCGGACCTGGTATCCCCATGTCTTCCCCGGCAGCGAAGCGCACAATCTCTACGTCTTGCCCCTCTTTCTCCAGGTTCTCGACCTGGGAGGCGCCCCGCTGCTGCTCTTCTTTATCTATCTGGTGAATTTACAGATCGTCCGGATATTCACCGCCCGGCGTTCTGCGTCCTCGCCGCTGCCGGCCCTGCTGACCATTGCCGCGGCGTTCGTCTTCCTTGCGGCATATGGCGGGTACCGCCTCCAAACGTTGCATGCACAAATGGAAACGGCCGCACCCGGCAGGCAGATGACCGTCATCTCCATCCAGCCCAATATTCCGATAGGCCGGGAATACCGGGAGGATGTTCCCCCTGCCGACCGGGGAAACGACGTCCATACGGCCCTGGCGATGAGCGCAGAGGCGGCTCGTTTGCATCCCGCCGCCGAACTGATTGTCTGGCCGGAAAATCCCTCTTTTTACGACTGTCACAGCGAGGTGCGCCGGGACATCTTTCCCCTGGCCAGGCAAACCTGCAAGGCGGTAATGCTGCCCTGCACATCCGTAAGCGCAGACAAAGGGAAGTCCGCCCGTTATCAAAGTGTGCACGTGATCGGCAAAGACGGCCCGATGGGGGGAGAATATCGCAAGCTCATCTTGATGCCCTTCGGCGAATATCTGCCTCTGGAAAAGCAATTCCCCTTTCTGAGGAAGATCTTTCCCGGTGTGATGAACTATGAGGCGGCCAACCGGGGGGAGGCGCTCTATGATTTCGGCCGGAACAGGCGGCTCTATCCGGCCCTTTGCTACGAGTCCATCTTCACCGGGCACAGCCGCCGCTTTGTCGAACAAGGCGGCAATGTCCTCATCAACATGATTGATGACGCCTGGTACGGCAAAAGCCCGGCCTCGCTGATCCACATGTCGCTGGCGCTCTTCCGGACGGTCGAATACCGGATTCCCTTCGTCGCCGTCAACAACGCCGGCGTCGGTCTTTTTGTGCAACCCACAGGCGAAATCGTTCCCGGTTCCCGGACGCCGCTTTTCCAAAAGGCCGCTACCGCCCATAGGCTCTACATCCCCCCGGAACGTTCTCCCTATGCACGCTGGGGAGATGCCTTTCTTTACGGACTCACCGCGCTTTTCATCCTGGGGCTGGTCGGGCTTTGCCTCAGCCGCTACAGCGTTAGGGCCAAAGGTATCAGCAAAAATGACTTTATGACGAAACAATCGCCATAGAGAAGGGGCTCTATTAAGGATGAACTATTTTGGGGTCTCCCTTGGAGACTGTTGATAATGAGGGGTAAAGAGAAAATGAAAACAAAGAAATTGTCCGTAATAGGAAAGATGATGCGGTGTATGACGATAGCGGTTTGCCTTTGTGTGCTTGGCACTGTTACCGCAGAGGCGCAGGGAGTTGATTGGACGGTGACGATAAGAAATCCGACAGCATGGGATGCGGGAGTCGGTGTCTATCATCTATTCACTTGGAAGCCGGATGTGACGGACATTCCCGCCGGCGCTACTCGTACCATCCACCTCGGCGCCAATTGCCCCACCGGCATGTGGGGATATTTGCATGACGGCCAGTCTAGACAAATGCAAGGGACAGACATGTACGGCACTTGGTATGACCAACCCTACTTCGGCGCCGCGTCCTGTGGACACCATAGATTTTATATTTGTCCAACTCCCCAGCGCCAGGCCTATTTAGGGCTGCACCCCACTTGGGAGAAGTATGACTTGCAGAAAAAGGATTTTTCTTTTTGCAAGGAGTAAAAAATGGATAAGCGCTTGCGGCCCGTCTTCACTTTTGAAGAAAAATAGCACCCCTTGTGGCGTCACAGCCTAGGGCTGCCCGCATCTACCTTTGCGGCATGGGGGCCCTAGCCGAAGGGGGAAGCCAGATCGATTTCTTTCCAGCCGGCCCGTTTCTATACTTATTCTACAGCAAGCAGGTTGGGGGATGGAGCGAAAAATCATGCAAGACACGGAGAAGCAGATGAAAAGAGTAATGCTCATCGCGGCCCTGGGTGCGATCGTCTTGACCGGGTTGACCGCTCCGGCCTTTGCCGACGAGTTTGGGGACCGGATGGCGGGCGCCTTATGCAGTCATGAGCCGGGTAATTTCGGCATCATCATGACGGAGGAGGAGGTGAAGATCTGGAATCAGGCGCACGAGGGGATTTCTTACGGCCCGACCAGCCAGTATACCTTTAAAAAGAATGCCGGGACCGATGCGGCCCTCTGCCTTGCCCAGAAAATGGTTCCGCCCGGTAGTAGCCTTTCGGCCGATGTGACCAGGACGGGAGCGGCCGTCAAAGTGGGCTTCTATCGCTGAGGATCTCGATGATCGCTTCTCCCACAAGTCGTTGACGAGGAGGCAGAGGTGGCCGATAGATGATCGACGGATATTGACAGCTCAACGGCGTCGGGATTATGAAGGCAGGCTTAAATTTTTTCAAGCACCCTGTTTTTTATGATCGGCGCGTGATTACTGCGGGGCGAGATCGCTGGACCGGTCCGTTTGTAAAGAGCATTCTATCGAAGAGTGCAGAAAATAGAAAAAGAGTTGGGGACGCTGTTCCCGTGTAAGGAGGAGGATTTTATGCGCACACTCGTCATCATCTTTGGTTTATGGGGGGCTATGCTGTTCAGCCATCCCCTCGCGGCGAACGCCGGCGAGGCATTTCAAGCTATGAAGCGGACGTTTTGCGCGCCCATCGCGAACGAGGAGGCCATGGGCATCTGTCAGACCTACTGGAATCTGCGCATCTGCTATGGGCAGAGCCGCGAGGAGGCGTTCTCATCGTGCAAAAGTCTGTGCAACAACAAGTACGGCTTAGGAACCGGGACAGGCGGGGTTTGCCAAGCCTATTGCCAGAATATGTGGACAAGAGATAACTAGCTGAAATATCTACAACTGAATGGGAACTGCAATGTGAATCGTTGTTGCGGGCAATGCCCGCACTTGTTCGCCCTCGCGCTGCCGGGGCGGTGGCGATCAGTCTTCATACCACCCGAGGCCGTAACGGATGACGCAGGTGCCCTGCTTACAGGTAAACGTGGCCCCCTGGGGGAAGTAATCCTTTCGGGTCTGGGGAAATTTATATTCCAGGTCGGCGTCGGCGGATCCGCAAACACTGCTTTCGTTGCCTGTCTGCCCGTTGTCGCCCGGCCCCAAAGATCTTTTGTAGATCACATCGACCTTGCTGCACGCGGTCGGAACGGCAGGCTTGACCAGGACATATTTCAACGTGCACCCGGCAAGATGGTTGTAGGACACCGTGTGGGTCTCCCCTTGGTTCAGCGTCACTGCGGAGACCAAACCGCCGCAATAGCGATCGCCCGCCCAGACCGGGAGCATTCCCCAGGTCAAGAGGCATAAGAGTGCGCCAACCCAGAGGGCTGAATTTCTGATCGTCGTCTTCATGAGTTTCTTCTTCATCCGGTCATCCCGGGGAGCGGCTTTTCCCCCTGCCGGTCAGCCTCGGGCTGCGGCATGGGGGGGATGGCCGGCCTGCGGGTGTTCTCCTATTTCTTTTGGAAATGATAGCCCATCCCCTCGTTGTTCTGGAACGGTGTTATTTCATGGGATGAGGATTTGCAGTTGGTGTCCGTAAAAGGATCTTGGCCGCAATCCACGGGATAGTCGGAACTCTTACCGCTTTTGATGCAGTAGTACAGGATTTTATGGGTGGTATATCCCTTCAGGGTGCCGGAAAGGGAATGGGGGCACCGCTTGTCGCTGTGGAAGGTATAGGTTGAGTTGGCCGGTATCGTTGCGGTTTTTTCATGTCCCGTAAAATGGGTCAGGGTCACCTCTGCGGGAAAGCTGGTTGTATTGGTGATGTGGGTTTCGTGGTCGATCAGCCCTGCAGCGGCCGTATTTGCCCAGAGGCAGACCATGAATAGGGCCACGAGGCTGAATGTGAGGGTCGCGATTCTTTGGTTCATGACAGTCTCCTTTTTTCAGTTTTTTGTCAGGTTACGCTTTGCAGCACGGGAGTTTCAGGACTTTTGCCCATTGGAACGTTCCCTTTGCCTATAAAACATCGCAAGCCGCGTGCCAAGATAAAAACCCTGCCAGAAAGGCGTGTTAGGAGATCCGGATCAGAGTCGGCTGCCCACAGGGTTGCCGGCAGTGCCAACCGAGTGGGCGACCCCAGGGACCTCCTGCATGTCACTCGACACGCCGTTGCCGCTGGTGTGGACGACGCCCCTGTGGAACAGGGGGCGGGGATTCTCATCCGCCCCGCGCTATCAAAAATAACCGAAATCGGTGTAGAAGCGCAGCTTGTAATTCGCGTCGTACTGCATAATGACTTTGATGTTCTGGCACGCGCCCAAATTGATATTCTGCCTTGAAGTTTCAAGCTTGTCCCAGCAGACCCCGACGTTGTACCAATCGCTGTTCGAGTAGGACTTGGTCTCTCCCGGTTGAAGAGTACCAAAGGAGTGGCTGCCGCCCGCAAAATAGACGGTGGCGCCGATCGCGTCCTTGATCTGGCTCTCGAGGGTAAACGTGTACGCCCACGACCGGGCGCCTGCCGCCCACCACAGCACTGCAACTCCCAGCACGATCAAAAGGGTTCTCTTTTTCATCTACTTCTCCTTCTCCATGAATTTGAATACCAAACGTGAAAAAACGGCAAATCAGGGGAGCAAATCAGAAATCAGGGGAACAAAATCAGGGGACACCATACTAGTTTACACACTTTTTGGTCTGCCGCCTTTTTGTGGGGTCAGAATACGGCCTAGTTTTTGTTCCATATCTTGCGTAAAGCGTGTGTCGCCCAAAGGCCGCCCTGTTCTTTCATGGCGCTGAAATAATTCATACTCTTTGGCGGATACATCCCCGGAAAGAAAACGACGCCAATTGTTGACCAGATCCAGCAATGGTTTTACTGTTACAAGAGCGTCGTCTCTTCCCTCCAGATGCGCTTTGGCACTGCTCCAGAGATATTCTTCCGGCACCGAACTCAACCCGGCCTTTACAGGATTAAGTTCGACATAACGGGTTGCGGCAAGCAGATAGTTTTCATCCAGCAAAAAGGAAGAAAAACGCCCCTGCCATAAATGGCCTTTCCATTGCTCCCGGAAATTGATCAGTCTCGTATAACGTCGATGTGCTTCGCCGATCCCGCGGCGAAGACCATCTTCGGATTCCGGTACTGCTATCAAATGCACATGATTAGGCATCAGGCAGTAGGCCCAAATCTGGACACCGCAGCGGTTGCACCATTCTGACATGAGTTGGATGTAATTCCTGTAATCGTCAGTACAGAAAAAGGTCTCTTGCCTGCGATTTCCTCGCTGCGTTATATGATGAGGATAATGTTCTGCGACCACTCTTGCGATACGTGCCATGGTCAATCATTACTTGTTTATCGCCTTCTGTCAATCATAAACCAGTATGGTGTCCCCTGATTTTTCCCCTGATTTTTTTCCGGATAGTCTGTTCATCATCTTCCTCCCTTGCAACAAGTGTTATCTCGGCGTGCGAGCTTCTTCCTGTCCTATTCAGTAATCGTGCCAAGGCATATACCTTTTAATTTAAAGATCTTTCAAGTCTTTCCTGTCCTCCGAAGCCGGCTAAGACTGCCAACGAAGTTGTCAGTTTGCGGAGAGAAAAGAGACTTGAAACGGACGGAAGCGGCTTTGATAAGCATTTTCTTTCGTGAGTTTGAAAGACAAACCTCGCCATCCGTGTCTGATGTGAGGGATTACAGGCAGGCCTCCCAGGGATATTGGGGATCACCGTAGCCCCAGGAGGGCTAATTCTTTTTTGCCCCCACCAACTGCGGCGTCTGTTCGTTATTGTACTGCTTGCGGGCAATGAGTTCCACCTGGGGCTTGACGTAGGCAAACAGGTCGTCCACCTTGAGCGTGCCGTCCGGGTTGACCACCTCTTTATCCTTGATCCCCTTGAGGAGGAAGTAGGTAAAAAGACCGTGTCCCTTTTCATCATAGGTGGAACTGATCTGGGAGCCGGAGGAGGCAGACAGGACCGACATGTGATCGGCGACGGTCATGTCGCTTTGAAGATTCATGACCAGCGGCCTGGCCCCCTTGGCCACGACCGAACGGCCGCCGCCCCCGGAAAAGCACGAATCCAGCGCGACCACGATCCTCTTGGCCGGCAGCTTTTCCAGGGCCGCGTAGAGGCGCTTCAGGGAATAGCCGGTTTCGGCGATGAAAGAGGGGTCTCCGTCATAGGGGACGAGAAAGCCGCTCCCGGTCTTGGGATCCGGCGCGCCGTGGCCGGAAAAGTAGATGAATACCGTACTGTCTTTCTCGACGTTGTTTCCCAGCCATTTTTCAAAATATTTTTCCAGATCGCTTTTCAAGGCCCGATCGTTGAGCAGGGTCACGACATTTTCTTCCCGATAGCCCATGACCTTGGTCAAATACCGGGTCATCAGTTGCGCATCCTGAACCGCGAAGTCGGCCCTGGGCAATTTCTGGCGGTACTGCTCGACTCCGATCACAATGGCGTATGAATTCACGCTGCCTTGGACCGCAGCGGCAGGGAGTACATCCACGTCGGAGCCATCGGACGCACGGGGTTCTAGGGGCGCGACAGCGACTGGAACCGTCTGGCCTCCTCTTTTCAAGGCATAGGTCTGAATCTCCGCTGATTGGGGGAGGGCTTTTGCGGCATCACGCAAGGCAGCGGCAATCGATTCTGCGGCTGCCTTGCCCGTGGCTTCCTCGAATTCCTGCCGATCGTTCCGGTAATAGATCTTCCCTTCACTCTGGGCGAGACTGTCCGCAGAGACCGTCTTTTCCAGGAGTGGCATCCCGCTTTTGTCCAAGACACTGACCTTGAGGGAGGTCCGGGCATTGGACAACCAGGGGGCCACATCCAAGGCGCTTTTCGCTTTGAGCAGGGTGTACCAGTATTGAAACTGGTGAATGGAGGGCAACAGGACCGCATCGATGTCCTGGGGATAGGGCGATCCCTTGGCAAGGACCACGGAGGCAAAAACAGAGGAAAAGGTCTCGGCGGCTACCTGCTTGAGCATCTTTCCTAAGGGAAAAGAGGCAGTCACATTCCAGCCGACACTATTATCTCCCTTCGGGGAAAGAGGGGTGCCGGTATAGGTCGATGCTTCGACTTCGTCCGGGATCACGACGGCGACCTTGAGGGGGAGCTTCTGTGCGACCGGCGGGGCCAAGGTCGGAATATCGACCACGGGAACCATCATGCTCCGCGCGCAGCCTGCGAGCAGGGACAATAAAAGCAGAAAATAAACAGTCTTGAGCGCTTTTCTCACGACAATCCTCCGTTATCGATTACCCCTTTTCTCATAGGGCGCCAACTTGATTTCGATCCATATTACCACAAAATGCCAACGGCATCATTTCTATTCGATGGATTCCCTGGTTGAATCATGGGCGCATCCTGTTTGGATACCCGGGGGGAAGTCCATAACTGCCCATTATGTGGGCAGGCGGGAGGTCATCGTTCCCTGCTGTTAGACTGCTGCCGAACATGATATAGCAAATGTCGCAGAGCTGTCTCCATGTACGATTCATAGAAGGCGTCCTTGTTCGTAAGCTTCAGTGATGACGACTTAACAGCCTGTTTCCTCGGCGGGCAAGAAAGCAAGCGGGTTTTGCCAAAGCCACGCTCAAGAAGAACGGGGGCTCGTTTGCGGTCCTTGGGGAGCAATCGAAACCGGGACGGTTCTATTGAAGAGGAAGGGTAGGCAGTCCCTGCCCACGAGGGTGGCAGCGGGCGGCGTGGACCGCTGGACCCTTTCGCCCGCAAAGGCAGAACCAACGGGCAGATTGGACAGGTGGCATGAAAGGTGCTGCGGCAACGCTTGTATTCATCTATTTAACGTAAGGAGAATTCGTCATGAAGAAGGTGTTTCTGATCGGTATGCTGTTTTTTCTGTTCTGCGTCGCCTTTCCTGCTTCGTCCCAGGCCGGGACCTGCACCTGCAAGCTGACACTTGGCAATATTATCTTCGGCTGGATCATCCCGGGCGAAGAGGGATGTGGGAACGGAAGCCCGGGGGCAAAGAAGGACCAGGTGGTCGAGAACCTGACCGATGCAAAAGTCACAGAGATTTACATCCACCAATCACCGTCCGCCATTGCCGACTATAACGGTAACCGGGATGGCTGGGACTGGCAAAAATCGGGATGGAGCTGCCATAAGTAGAGGCGAAAATATGGCAAAAGAGGGCCGAAGAAATAGATAGGGGCTCTGTTCCTCATTAAAACAGATTGCTCTGATAATATCTCACGCAAGGGGAATCCGTCATGAAGAAGGTGCTTGTGATCGGTATGCTGTTTGTCCTGTTCTGCGCCGCCTTTCCTGCTCAATCCCAGGCCGGGACGTGCACCTGCAAGCTGCCGCTGAGCGACATCTTGTTCGGCTGGCTCTTTCCGAGCGAAGTGGGATGCGGGGACGGAAGCCGGGGAGGAAACAAGGGCCAGGTGGACTCGAACCTGACTGATGCGGAAGTGATTGGGAAATACATCAACCAATCCCAGACCGCCATTGCCGACTACAACAATAACCGGGATGGCTGGGACTGGCAAAAGTCGGGGTGGAGCTGCCATAAGTAGAGGCGGAAGAACGGCCGGCCGCTTGGGACCGGAAACGGCGCCTTTTAGGCCTCTTTGACTGTAAAATGATCCCCAAAGGGCCGATAGCGAGAAAAATCGTCGGGGCCTTCATTAGAACATGAATGCTTACAAATATTTAACTAACTTCAGCGCGCCGAAGTGACTTCCGGCAGGGGGCGGCGCGTTCATCATTCCCAGCCAGTCGTGCACACAGGATTCGTGCAAAGCAAATTGCAGAAACCCTTCAGGTCGTTCATGGAAAAATCGAAGGGGATTACGGTGGTGCCGTAATTGTCCCGGCATTGGTATTTTCCATCCTGCTTCAGGCAGGAGTAGGACTTGAATTGGCAACCGACCAGGTGTCCTTTCTCGACCACGCCGTCCACGACCTTGGTGATGGAGAAGGGGTGAACGGTACAGCGCTTGGAAAAATAGTCGGGGTTGCTCTGGCACATATACGTTATGGCTTCGCATCGTCCTTGCCATAGGCCAAGTGCCGCGACCACCAGGGCCAGCATTCCCCAGGACCTTACCCAACTGCTTCTCATGGGTCTTCTCATAACGCTGTCTCCTTTTCGGATTAATCCCGCTGCCCGCGGATTAGCCTATTTCTTGGTACAAACCAGCCGCATCGTCGATGTCACGACGCCGGGGAGATAGTTCCAACTGTATCGCTTGATGTGACGCCAGTGCTCGTCCCACATCTTGGAGTCCTGCACCTGGCAATTCCCGACCGGATTGCCGTCCACGGTCAGCGCACTCTTGCCGCCCACGTCAGGTTTGTTTGCGTGTCATAGACGGTCTGGTCTCTATTGATGACGTAACGGTCCGCCGCCTGTGCATGTCCTGCAATCATAAAAGTCACCGTCATAAAAACCGCCAACATCCAAAACATGATCAAGCTCTTTTTCATGGCGTCTCCTTTTTTCTTGGATCTACCCTTACTGGTGGATTCAGCATTTAACATGCCATCAGAAAGCAAGCAATGATTAAAGGTGTTTAGAAATAAGCACTTTTTTGTTATGGCCGGGACTGCCAACCATGTGGGCAGCCCTTCCCTGGTCCGCAGCCGGTGCCAGCGGCTTTTCCCTATGAATGACGAAGCAATGGCGTTTCGGCACAAAAAGTGCTAGTTGTCCGCAGTGGACCTGCGCGGCGGGCCTACGCTGGCTCGGAAAGGCGACCGCAGAGGCTGGGCCGAGAGGCCTTGGCCAGAGGGCCCACCGCGTGGGATAGGGGAGAAAAATCTAAGCAATGTGAGGAGTCCGTCTGAAATGAAGAAGGTATTGCTGTATCTCTTTGTGGTTGCCGTGGTCGTTGCCGCTTTCGGCACCGCCGAGGCCGATTATAAAGGCCCCTGGGCGTGCAAATGCATTGGCATGTCCTTGGGGCTTGGTGAATGGGCGCACAGCACGCTGGGGTGCGGTGCCGGCGGGATGGGCGGTAAGAGTGGCGACATAGAAAACAACCTCGCGGGTCCGTGCGAATATATTTCCTGTAGGCCGGGCTGGATTTATAAGGGCGAGGAGGGTTACGATGCCTACTCGGGCTGGAAATGCGTCCCCCGGGCGACGTACTGAGGGGCTGCGGGCCGGCGGCGCCCAAGCCGCCCTGGGGGGCATGCAGTCCGAAGCCTCTCCGGTCGCCGGGTCAGGGCAGGCCTTGACCAGAGGGCCCACCGCGTGGGATAAGGTAGCAAAATTTAAGCAATGGAGAGGAGTCCGTCTGAAATGAAGAAGGTATTGCTGTATCTCTTTGTGGTTGCCGTGGTGTTGAGCGGTTCCGTTGCCCAGGGGTTCGATAACATGGTCTATAAGGAACCATGGGCGTGCCGATGCATTGGCCCCTCATCGTGGGGTGAATGGGCGCACGACCTCAATGGGTGCAGTAATCCCGGTGGTATAAGTGGCCAAACAACCTATAACAACCTCAAGGGCGGGGAGCCGTGCCGATATATCAATTGCTGGCTGGCGAGCGTAGAGGGGCACCTCAATCCCCAGGGCGAGGAGATTTACGATAAGCACACGGGCTGGAAATGCGTCCCCCGGGCGATCTACTAACAGGATTCAGGTCGGCTGGCGTTTCAGCCGCCCCAGGGGGCATGCGCCCAAACCTCCTCGTCCGGCCGGGTCAGGGCAGGCCTTGACCAGAGAACCCACCGCGGGGGATCGGGTAGAAAAATCGAAGCAAGGGAGAGGAGTTCGTCTGAAATGAAGAAGATCTTGCTGTATCTCTTTGTGGTTGCCGTGGTCTTGACCGGTTCTGTTGCCCAGGGGTTCGATCACATGGTCTATAAGGAACCATGGGCGTGCCGATGCATTGGCCCCTCGGAATTGGGTGAATGGGCGCACGATCCCGGGGGGTGCAGTCAGCCGGGTGGTTTAAGTGGTCAAACAACACGTAACAACCTCAAGGGCACGGAGCCTTGCCTGTATATAAATTGCCGGCTTGCGAGCGTAGAAGGGCATCGCAATCCCCAGGGCGAAGAGATTTATGATAAAAAAACGGGCTGGAAATGCGTCCCCCGGGCCACGTACTGAGAGGATCCGGGCCGGCGGCGGCCAAACCGTCCCGGCCGCCCGTGCCGTTCGGATCAGGAGATAGACCGTGAGCCGATGGTTGCAGCGTATGACCGGGCAATTGCTCGCCTGTGAGCTTCCCCCGGAGGCGATCTTCAAGACCCTCGCCGTCATGATCGTGGTCCGGACGGTGTTGGAGAAGCTCCTCTCCTCCTGGGGGGTCCTCCTCTACGACCCGGTGAATTATTACGGGAGCCTCGTGGGGGACCTCCAGATGTGCTTTTCCTGGGTGGTGATCTTTCTCTCCATGAGCATCCCCGTCGCCCTGCTGCTGAAGCTTCGCTACCGGGACGCCCTGAAGTTCACCCTGGCCGGCTTTTGCATCACCCTGAGCGTGCCCCTCGTCGATTACATCGCCACCGGGGGAAAGGGGGACGAAATCCGCTATTTCCGCAACTTCGACAGCTTCTTTTACAACTACGTCCAGCTCTTCAACCCCTTCGCCGCGGCCCGCGGGGTGACGCTGGGGGTGAGGCTGGAGGTCCTGACCCTCTTTGCCGGTTCCCTGCTCGTGGCCTGGCGCGGCTTGGGGCGCAGCTTTCTGCGGTCGCTCTTCCTGGCCCTTACCCTCTACACGCTCGTCTATGTTTACGGCTACCTCATCCCGATCCACCAGCTCCTCGGCATCGGCCGGCCCGCGGCCTGGGGGCAGGAGACGCTGCCCATCACCGGCGGTCAGGGACTCTTTTACCTCTATCTTCTCCCCTTGCTCCTCTGCCTGGTCGGGATCGTGCTGGTCCTGCGGCGGGAGGGAAAAGAGACGGGATGGGCGATCCTGGCCCTGCTCGCCCCGGGCCGGCTTTTGCTCATGCTCGTGCTTCTGGGAGGCGGCTTCCTCTACACGGCCTTGCTTGCCGGGACCCTGCCGCGGATCTTCAACCCCTTCGATTTGCTGAAGCTCCTCTGCGCGGCCTGCTCCTGTCTACTCC
>JAKAFS010000075.1 GCA_021817825.1 Deltaproteobacteria bacterium
CCCCGGGATTACCTCTCCAGCTATCTGAAGATCGGAACGATCGCGATGCTCGCCCTCGGCATCTTCTGGGTCCATCCCACCTTCCTGATGCCGGCCCTCACCCCCTTCGTCCACGGCGGCGGCCCGATCATTCCCGGCGCGGCCTTTCCCTTCATCTTCATCACCATCGCCTGCGGGGCCCTCTCAGGATTCCACGCCGTCATCGGCACCGGCACCACCCCCAAGATGATCGGCAACGAACGGGACATCCTCTTCATCGGCTACGGCGCCATGCTCACCGAGGGATTCGTGGCGATCATGGCCCTTATCGCCGCCTGCGTCCTGGTCCCGGCGGACTATTTCGCCATCAATGCCGCACCGGAGGTCTTCGCCAAGCTGGGGATGACCACGGTCAACCTTCCGGAATTGGCCCGCGAGGTGGGCGAGAACATCCAGGGGCGGCCTGGCGGGGCCGTGTCGCTCGCCGTGGGCATGGCCTACGTCTTTTCCGGCGTTCCCTTCATGAAAGGGCTCATGTCCTACTGGTACCACTTCGCCATCATGTTCGAGGCGGTCTTCATCCTCACGGCCGTGGATACGGGCACCCGGGTCGGCCGTTTCTTCCTCCAGGAGCTGATCGGCAAGGTGATCCCGCGCTTCAACGAGAAGCGGTGGCTCCCGGGCATCGCCATCACCAGCGCCCTGTTCACCTTCTCCTGGGGCTATCTTGTCTATACGGGCGACATCTCCACTATCTGGCCCCTCTTCGGGATGAGCAACCAGCTTTTGGCCTCGAGCGGCCTGATCATCGGGACGGCAATGCTGATCCGGATTAAAAAGGGACGCTACGCCTGGATGACGGCCCTGCCCGGCCTTTTGATGGCCTTTATCACCCTCTATGCGGGTTACGAAAACATCGTCGGCAATTATCTTCCCAAGGGTAAATACCTATTGGTGTCGCTGTCGGTGCTGATCATGGTCCTGATGGTCTTCGTCTTCACCGGGGCAATCCAGCGGTGGATCGAACTGAGGCGGCTGGAACGGGCAAAAGTGGACGTGGTGGACGCCTATGGCAAACATGTCCTGATCGACGCGGCAGAGTAAGAGGAGACTGTGGGACCGGGGAAGACAGGGGGAATCCCCGTCTTGCCGCGGTTATTCAAAATCAATGTCGGCTGTTTTCTTGCTCATTTCCGTATCGCATTGCGCCGGAAGGCGTAAATCCCGGCGCCGGCCGCGATCATCGCAAAGCAGAGCAGTTGTCCCATGCTGAAGGGCCCCAGGACGAAACCGAGCTGGGCGTCCGGTTCCCGGAAAAACTCGATACAGAAACGGATGGCGCCGTAGCCGATCAGATAGAAGGCGAAAAGGGCGCCGTCGAAGGGACTCTTGCGACGGACCGCCCAGAGGATCGCAAAAAGAACGATCCCCTCGAAGAAAGCCTCGTAGAGCTGGGAGGGATGACGCAGCAGATGGAGCGGGTCGTTCGGGAAGACCATCCCCCAGGGAACGTCGGTCGCCCGGCCGTAGAGTTCTCCGTTGATGAAGTTGCCGATCCGCCCGAAGGTGTAGCCCAAAGGAACGGCGGGACAGACGAGATCCCCGAAACGCCAAAATTCGATCCCCCGCCGCCGCAGAAAGAGGAGCGAGGCGGTCAGAACCCCGATGACGCCGCCGTGATAGGACATCCCGCTGATCCCGACGAAGCGGAAGCCGTCGGCGATGTCGAAGGGAAAGAAGACCTCCAGCGGATGCTGGAGGTAGTAGCCGAAATTGTAGAACAGCACGTAACCCAGCCGGCCGCCGAGGATCACCCCGAAGATCGCCCAGACGAGATAGTCCTGGATCAGTTCGGCCCTGTAGGGGTATTTCTCCGTCTTGATCCGATAGAGCATCAGGCCGTAGGTGCAGGCGAAGGCGGCGAGGTACATCAGGCCGTACCAGCGCAACTGGAAAGATCCGATCTCCAGGAGATTCGGGCTCAGGTGCGCCGGGATATGCCGCCAGACGGCGATCCAGTCTTCCATCAGTAGGATTCTCCCTTCAGGTCTTCACAGTAGAGCTGGGCGGAAAAGGCCGCCGTCGCCCCGTCGCCGCAGGCCGTCACCACCTGGCGGAGCCGCTTGGCCGTGCAATCGCCGCAGGCGAAGATCCCCGCGGCCGAGGTCTGCATATGCGCATCGACGGTCACATAACCGCCCTGATCCAGGGCGACCAGTTCCCGGAAGGGGGCGGTGTTGGGGGTGAGGCCGATAAAGATGAAGATCCCGTCGGCAGACAGCTCCCGCGTGGCGCCGGATTTCACATCCTTCAGCACGATCTTCTGCACCAGGTTTTCACCCTCGATCGCCTCGACGACCGAGTTCCAGGCAAAGACGATCTTTTCATTCTCCAGGGCCCGCTTTTGGAGGATCGCCGTGGCTCTAAGGCGGTCCCGGCGGTGGATGACCGTCACCTTCTTGGCAAAACGAGTGAGGTAGAGGGCCTCCTGGATGGCCGTATCGCCGCCGCCGACCACCGCCACCTCCCGGTTCCGGTAGAAGGGGCCGTCGCAGGTGGCGCAGAAGGAGACCCCTTTGCCGATGAAGCGCTCCTCGCCGGGAACGCCGAGCCGCCGCCAGAGCGCCCCGGTGGCGATGATCACAGCCAGGGCGTCGTAGCGGATGCTGCCGGCGACAACCTCCCAACCGTCCCAGGCGCCGATCTTTTTTCGGCCGATCGCCGTCACGTCGCCCGAGGTGGTTTGCAGACCGAACTGGACCGCCTGGGCCTTGAACCGCTCGGCGAGATCGAATCCGTTGATCCCGTCGGGGATTCCCGGGTAGTTTTCGATGAGGTCGGTGATCGTGACCTGGCTCACCGTCGAATCGCCGGCGATCGCGATCGTCTTTAAGGCCGCCCGGGCGGCATACATGCCCGCCGTGAACCCCGCCGGTCCCCCGCCGATGATTGCGATGTCGTAGTGGGGATGAGCCGTTGTCTCTTCAGTCATGGTGGTCCTCTCCTCCGGATTTTCCTTTTTGATGGTTCGCGTCTCTTCAGTTATTAACCGACAAGCGCGCTCTTTGTAAAGGCGAAATAGGCCCTTTCTTCCTGCCCGATTCAATGATTGACTGATTTTGCGAACTATGCAACATTACAAAACAATAATCGTTGGAACAAGTTACCATCATTCATCACCGCCAGCTCGGGGGTCAAGGGACAGGGGGAAACATGGAATTTGGAAAGTATTCTAAAGTCTTGATGATTTTTCTGCTGCCCTTTTTCCTTTTGTCCTGCTCCCTATCAAAGGACATCCAGTTGAGCAGTTACGCTCAAAAACAGCAGATGCACGAAATCATCAATGTACTTCAACCAAGCCTCGATGCCGGCGATAGGGTGTCCTCCTTCCAGCTTTTTTTGCTGGCCTCCTCTTACAGCGCCATTCGCGACTATCACAAGGCGGTCGCCACCACAGACCTGCTGCAAAAGCAGATCGATCGGGGCGAGAGAGATTTTGTCGGGTCCGATTTGACCGTTTATCCCCAAATCCTGCGCGGCTCCATTTATCTGGATCAAGGCGAATTTCAGAAGGCCATTCAGGAAGGCGTCCTTGCTTATCAGCTCCTGCACGAAGAGGGGCGCGAGCAGGGCACCTTCTATGCCTCCCAGCTGATCGCCATCTACGATTTTCTGGGGGTTGCCCAGGCCTTAGCCGGAAACAGGACGGATGCTCAAAAAATTGCCGCGGCCCTGCAAAATGTAAGCATCACCGTCATGAACGGGCCCGAAAAATATGGCGCACTGGCGCGGATATACATGGCCTTGCAGGAATACGATCACGCGCTCACGGCTATCCGGAATCCGGATGCAAAGGTCACGGGGGCGATTACCGCCTTTTACGATCAGACCTTCCAGGAAATCCCCAATCTCTATATCCTGTCGAAGAGTCTTTACGAAACGGGAAACCTAAAAGAAGCCAAGGAAGGATATGATCGGCTTTTAAACCATCCGCAGCTTGAACAGATCGGCGGCATTTACTGGATCGTACTGTTGGATCGGGCCAAGATCTATTTGGCCGAAGGCCGGAAAAACACTGCGGAAGAGCTGCTCAAAAAAGCCATCGAGGTGATTGAAAAGCAGCGTTCCTCGATCAATTCCGAGGCGGGTCGCATCGGCTTTGTCGGCGACAAACAAAGGGCTTACGCAGAATTGACGGCGCTTTATCTGGCCGACGGACGCTATGCAGAAGCATTTGCCTACGTGGAGCGTTCCAAGGCCCGCGCCCTCGTGGACTTGCTTGCTTCGCAAAAGGACATCACTGTCCGCGACGGCCTGGCAGCGCAAAGCAAGGCCATACTGGCCGAGCTCGCCAAAGCGGAAGACACTCTGGCAGTCGTGGCGAAAGCCGATGCTCAGGAAGGGCAAAGAAAGACCCGTGCGGTCGTTGTGGCGCTGAAAAAAGAGCTCCAGGAGAAGACGCCGGAACTGGCCGCGTTGGTTTCCGTAACGATTCCTTCCCCGGCCGAAATTCAAGGCAAGCTTAAAGACGATGAAACATTGCTGGAATATTATTGCACGGGCCAGGAATGGTACGTTTTCATTGTAACCGGCAGGACGATTGGCGCGCAGAAGCTCCCGGTAACGGATTTGGAAAATATCCTTGAGGCCTTGCGCAAAAATATAACGAGCCAGAATTTACCGGAATTCCAGCGCTATGGCCGCATGCTGCATCGTCAACTGTTTTCGTTGGCAGCCCCTGCAATTAAAACGACGAAACTGATTATCGTCCCCCACGGCTCTTTGCACTATCTCCCTTTTGCCGCGCTTTTCGATGGAAATGAATATCTGCTTGACCGCTTCACTATCCGGATGCTGCCCAGTGCCAGCGTTCTTGGTTTCCTCAAGGAACGGACGAATCGGGGGGAGAGAGGCGCCCTGATTTTCGGCAATCCGAAGCTGGACGATCCGAAATATGACTTGAAATTTGCGCAGGATGAAGCATTGGCCCTTGGCAGGATCATGCCTCAATCCAATGTCCTTTTGCGTAGCGAGGCATCCAAAACCCGTCTGCAAAATCTGGGAGGCCGGTATTCCGTCATTCATCTGGCGGTTCATGGCCTGTTCGATCAGGACAAACCGCTTGATTCAACGCTGCTGTTGGCCGCAGACAGGGACAACGATGGGCTGTTGCGGGCCGGCGACCTGTATCATTTATCTTTGGATGCCGATTTAGTCACTCTCAGTGCCTGCGAAACAGCTCTCGGAAAGGTGGCCACGGGCGATGATCTGGTCGGCTTTACACGCGGCTTTCTCTATGCCGGCGCGCGTTCGCTGATATCCAGTCTGTGGCAGGTGGATGACGAGGCCACCCGGGATTTGATGGTTGATTTTTACGTCAATCTACCGAAGCTGGGCAAGGCTGAAGCCCTGCGGCAGGCGCAGCTGAAAACCAAAAAGCAATACCCCCATCCCTATTACTGGGCGGCATTTTTACTGACCGGCAGCGCCATGTAAGCAAGCCCCGTCGTCGCCGACGCCCTGTTCCCTGTTCGTCCTTGCCGGAAGCGACCTGAACAAAAAAAGCGCGAGGCGGTCTTTATCCAGTTCTTCCTGGATTCCCGCTGACCCGGGAATGACAAAGTGGGAAAGGGGATGGCAGCATGGGCATCTATGGTTGCTGGAATGCATGCCCCCTCGCAGGACGGGGTATCCTGCGGGAGGGGTTCTCAATAATCCCTATAACTTTTATTTGTCCGGAAGCGACCGGTTACTTTTTGAACAGGTCGGGACGATAGGCGGCAATGTCGGGATACTGGGCAAACTCGAGAAAATTGTTCTCCGGGTCCACAAAGAAATAGGCAAAAACGCCCGGCCGCGATTCCACCGGTCCGTCGCTCAGGGTCTTGACCCCCTTTTCTTTCAGCCGCTTCACCATCTTCGGCATGTCATCGACGATGAAGGTGAGGTAGGCATAACCGTGGGCCACCATCGACCAGGCGGGCAGCGGGTGGGGCGCGGGCGCATCCTGAAGGGGCTGGACCAACTTGACGATCTCCCCGGAAGCCGTCTGTAGCCGGACGATCCGGAATCCATGGGGGTTTGCGCCGAGCTTGGTGCTGTTTTCCGGCTTGGCCGTTGCATCGGCAAACAGTTTGAGTCCCAGCACACCGATGTAGAATTCGAGCATTTTGTCCATGTCCTGGCACACGATCGCCATTTCCATGGGAACCACCGTCTTGAATGACCAGCCATCCGCATTGTTTGCCATCAGTCTTCGTTCCTCCCTAAAAGTGGTTTATTGGATCGCGAACCGCACCGCCCATGGTGAGTCCTTCCGGCGGTTGCCTGGCCTCTTATCCCACCGGCAACCGGATATGTCAACTTCCGATCGCGTCCTTGGGGCCGAAGCGGCAAAAGGCCCGGCCGTCGCGCATGGATTTGATTGACAGGGAAAAGCGGCCGTGTTTATACTTCCCTGCGGCAAATATAAAATATATCAGAAGCCTGTAGCGGCGGACGCCGCCGCCGATAGACGCAGGATGGAAAAGAGGTCTCCCAATGCCCCCGACATTCCATTTCAACCGCCGGATCGAACCTGGCCAGCACTGCCTGGCGGACCTCTTCCCGGCGATCGCAAGTTGCGCGGTCCTTGCGGATCTCTTTCCCGGCATCGGGGAACTCGGCGGAATTCTGGCCAACGTCAAGGTGTTCATCGAGGCTAAGTCCCACAAAATCTTCGTAGACAATGAGGACGGTTCGATCACCATCGGCCAGGAACATTTGAATGATGTCGAGGACGAGATCCTCTATCTGGACCTTATCCACGAGCTATGCCACGTCAAGCAGCACTTGCAGGGGCGCGACCTCTACGACAGGAGCAGGGCTTACGTGGACCGGGAGACCGAAATCGAGGCTTACCTTATCACCGTCCAGGAAGCCCGCCGGATCGGCTGGCCGGACGAAACCATTTTCAGTTATCTTCTCGTCCCCTGGATCACGCCGGAAGAGCACCTGCGCCTCGCCCGCCGGCTGGGCATCAGGATTCCGATCGGGGCATGACGATGGAATTCAAATACGGATTGGAGGATCGGCCGCCCCTCGCTGAGGCGCTCCTCTTCGCCCTACAGTGGTTCGCCGTGACAGTCCCTCTGATCGTCATCATGGGCCGTATCGTCGCGGGGTTCCATGAGAACGATCCGGCCGGCCAGATCCTCTACCTACAGAAACTGACCTTCGTCGTTGCGGTGACGCTCGCCTGCGAAATCTGGTGGGGCCACCGCCTGCCGATTGTCGCCGGCCCCTCGTCGATCCTGCTGATCGGCGTCCTGGCCAGCCGGGGCTTCGACGCCGCCACGGTCTATACGGCCGTCGCCTGCGGAGGCGCCCTCTTGACTCTGGCGAGCCTGACCGGGATTTTTACCCTCCTCCAGCGCCTGTTCACCCCCCGGATCATCGCCGTGATCCTGATCCTGATCGCCTTCACCCTGGCCCCGAAGATCATGGAGATGGTCACCCTCGGCGACGGGAACGCGCCGCCCATCGCCAATCTGAGTTTCGCCCTGGTCCTGACGTTCGGCATGTTTTGGCTCAACAGGCAACTCGGCGGCATCTGGAAATCGACACTCATCCTCTGGGTAATGGGTCTGGGAAGCCTGCTCTACCAGCTCTGGGTCCCGGCCGCGCAGGTCACCGCCGCCGCGGCGCCGCCCTGGTTCGCGTCCCTCTTTACGAACCTCACGACGCACCCCCGCTTCGATCCCGGGGTCCTGATCTCCTTCCTCATCTGCTTTCTGGCCCTCTCCATCAACGACCTCGGGGCCATCCAGTCGGTCAATGCCCTCCTTTCGCCGCCGGAGCCCAAAAGGAGGCTGATTTGCGGGATGGCGATTACGGGCCTGGCCAATGTCTTTTCCGGTTTCCTGGGCGTTCTGGGCCCCGTCAACTACACCCTGAGTCCGGGAATCCTCGCCGCAACGAGCTGCGCCTCCCGCCGTATCTTCATCCCGACGGCATTTTTACTCTTATTGCTCTCCCTCTCCCCCTGGGCCGTGGGCATCGCCGGCAAGGTTCCGTCGGTGATCGTGGGCAGCATCCTCCTCTACGTCCTGACCTCCCAAGTCGCGGTCGGATTCATGACCGCCCTGGAGGCAGGAGGGCCATTCGGCCTCACGGAGGGGACCGTCGTCGGCGGGCCGGTGCTGATCGGCGCGGTCATCGCCTTTCTGCCGGCGCCGATCTTCGCCACGATTCCCGTCACGCTCCAGCCGATCCTCGGCAACGGCTTTGTGGTCGGCATGATCGCCGCACTGATCCTGGAACATGTCATTTTCAAGGTTGAAAAAGAAGGCTGAAAGATGAAGGACGAAGAAAAGACCAAAGAGCAACTCATCGCCGAACTACAGGAACTCCGCCGACAGGGGGTCACCACGGAATATTCCTCCGAGGGGCTGCCACCGATCAGTGGAGAGGGGGTTCGCTACTTTGTGGAAAACGCCAGCGATATCTTCTATGGACTGACCCCGGAAGGAATTTTCACCTACGTTTCCCCGAATTGGCGGGCCAGCCTCGGACACGACCCCCGTACCGTTGTCGGCCGCCCCTTCCAGGACTTTGTGCATCCCGACGACGTCCCCCTCTGCGAAAACTTCATCGGCCGAACGCTGGCAACCGGCAAAATTGAGAACGGGATCGAGTACCGTGTACAGCATGCAGACGGCACATGGCGGTGGCACGTGACCGATGCCTCCCCTCTCCACGACGCCGACGGGCAAATTCATTCCTTCCTGGGGATTTGCCGTGACATCACCAAATACCGTCAGGCACAGGAGGCGCTGCGCGAAAGCGAAGAGAAGTACCGCCTGGTTCTGGAAAATGCCGGCGAGGCGATCCTCATCGCGCAAGACGGAAAGATCATCCTGGCCAATCGCCGGGCCGAAGAGGTGACCGGCTATTCGGAAGCGGAGTGGCAGGCAGGTACTCTCACCGAATTTATCCACCCCGAGGACCGGGCAAGGATCGCGGAATATTACGCACAGCGGATGAGAGGCGGTATTGTCCCCGCCAGCTATCGCTTTCGGGCCATCACCAAAAAAGGCGCCGTCCGCTGGGTGGAAAATCATGCCTTTCCCGCCCCCTGGAACGGCAGGCCGGCGATCCTGAATTTCTTTCTCGACATCACCGATCGCTTGCAGACCGAAGAAAGCCTGCGCACCTCCGAGCTTCTCTATCAGACCATCTTCGAAAACACCGGCACCACCATGATGATCATCGAAGAGGACATGACGATCTCGCTCGCCAGCGATCGCTTCAAACTGACGGGATACCCGCGCGAAGAGATCGAAGGAAAGAAAAAATGGACGGAATTCGTAGCCAAGGAAGACCTGGACAGGATGGTCGCCCTCCATCAGCTGCGCCGGGAAACCGGCAGTCAAGCGCCCGCCAGCTATGAGTTTCGTCTGCTGCTCCCGGACGGCTCCCGGACAGACATGCTTCTGACCATTGCCCTCATTCCGGGAACAAAACGGAGTATCGCCTCGCTGATGGACATTACCGATCGCAAACGGGCAGAGGCGGCACTGAAGGAAAGCGAAGAGAAATACCGGACCATGCTCGAAAACATCAACGACGGGTACTTCGAGGTCGATCTCCGCGGCAACCTGACCTTCGGCAATCGGGTCCTGTCGCAGATCATGGGCTATCCCTGGGAGGAGCTGCGCGGGGTCAATTACCGGGACTATGTGGATCCCGAAAGTCAAAAGTTGATCGCCAAGGCCTATCGGGAAGTTTATGAACAAGGCCTGCCGGGCAAGATGCTCACCTATGAGATCATCACCAAAAACGGCGTCCGGATACCGGTGGAGACTTCCGTATCTCTCCGGAAGGACGGCGCCGGACAGCCCGCCGGCTTCCGAGGCATTGCCAGGGACGTCCGGGAGCGCAGGATCGCGGAGGAGGAGCGCAAGGACCTCGAGGAGCGCCTACAGCGGGCCGAGAAGATGGAGGCCATCGGCATGCTCGCCGGCGGCGTCGCCCACGATCTGAACAATGTCCTGGGCATCCTGGTCGGATATTCGGAGCTGATCCTCGACAAGGTGGACGAATCCAGCGCCGTCAGGCCCCACGTCCTCAGCATCATGACCGGCGCCGAAAGAGCCGCCGCCATCGTCCAGGACCTGCTCACACTGGCCAGAAGAGGAGTGCACACCGAGGAGGTGGTCAATCTCAACACCGTCGTCCGGGATTTCCAGAAAGCGCCGGAGCTGGAAAAGCTCTGCACCTTCCATCCCCAGGTCCTGATCAAGACCGATCTGACAGAAGGGCTGCTCAACACCAGCGGCTCCCCCTTCCACCTCGAAAAGACCCTGTTCAATCTCGTTTCCAATGCCGCCGAAGCGATGCCCAACGGCGGCACGGTGACCATCGCGACGAAAAACCAGTATCTGGACCGGCCTATCCGCGGATATGACGACGTCCGGGAGGGAGACTATTGCGTCCTCACCGTCGCCGATACAGGCCAGGGCATCGCCCCTGCCGATCTAAAGCACATCTTCGAACCTTTCTACACGAAGAAGGTGATGGGCAGAAGCGGCACGGGACTGGGACTCTCCGTCGTATGGGGAACCGTCAAAGACCATAACGGCTACATCGACGTGAGAAGCGAGGAAGAAAGGGGGTCTCGCTTCGACCTCTATTTTCCGGTGTCCAGGCAAGAGCTTTCGCAA
The DNA here is from genome assembly GCA_021817825.1 of Deltaproteobacteria bacterium. Classification (GTDB taxonomy): domain Bacteria; phylum Desulfobacterota; class Syntrophia; order Syntrophales; family UBA5619; genus JAKAFS01. The sequence continues at coordinate 10,683 of JAKAFS010000075.1, forward strand.
AAGCCCCTTTCCTCCTCCGAGTCCTCCTACCTGGGAAACGGCGAGTCCCTCCTCGTGGTGGACGATGTGGCCGAGCAGCGCGACCTGGCCTCTCTGATGCTGGAAAAACTCCATTACCGGGTGACCGCCGTCTCCAGCGGCGAAAAGGCGTTAGAGTACCTGGAGGAAAATCTTGCGGACCTGCTCGTTCTGGACATGATCATGGATCCCGGAATGGACGGATTGGAGACGTACAAGAAGGTCCTGGAGATGCGACCGGGACAAAAGGCGGTGATCGTCAGCGGCTTCTCCGAAACCGACCGCGTCAAGGAGGCGCTGGCACTGGGAGCGGGCGCCTATGTCCGCAAACCCTACATTTTAGAGACGCTGGGATTGGCCATCAGGAAGGAACTGAATAAAAAATAGGCGCAGGCACAAGACCGCTGCACGCCCTACTCGCGAGGATCAAGACCGCAGGGTTAAGCCAGTTTTGCGCACTACACCGGCTTAACCTGCGGAACAGCCTTCCGGCTGAAAGGAGCGGCAGTCGCAAAGCAAACAGGCGTCATCGTGGGAATTTATCGCATGTCCGCATCGGCACAGCGAGAGATCTTCCGAAAAACAGCGGCATTCACAGCCGGGACTCAGACATTCCATCGTATATTTGTCATGGCGGATGACATCATGTCCGCATTGGCAGTTGCATTTACATTTCATGTTCACTCCTTTCCGCCCAAGCACGGTTGAGCCTTGCGATACCGGCATGGTCCGGACTGCCGAAACATCTTCGGCAGGTTGACAAATCAGGCGCCCCCATGGAAAGCGCGCTTCTTCAGCAGCTTCGCCAGCAACCCGCCCACGAGCGAGCCTACCGTCGCCATGGCCAATCCCACCGCCGAGGCGATGATCATTTCAAAGGGCCACAGGTTGTGGGAAGTGGGATCGAGAGCGGTTTCCACGACGACCCGCGCCATCACCGAGGCGGGCACAGCCGAGCCAATCACGACAGCGGTCTTGCGGAAAGAGGCATCGGAAAACAACCGAACAATGACGGCAGCCGCCAGAAGCAGCCCTAAGGAAGGCCCATACAGGGAATCCGGCAGGGATGCTTTCGCATAGGGAATCTGCCAGTACGGGATCCCCATGGCGAAGAAGACCAGGACAAAAGCCGCGGTGAGCAGGACGACCGCTTTCACTCTCATGGAACCTCCAGGGCCATCAGGCGCCGCCGTTCAGCGGACAGCGCGACGGATGCAAAGGTCCGGCGATGGATTGTCAGCCGATGCAATGGGTTCTCTCCGGTTTCGGCTTGGTGACGGACACCCACTTCTCAAACCCGTCATCTGTACTTTGTGGCGTTTGCCAATGGTCAACCCAGGTATCGCCGCTCAAAAGTATGGAGCAGCTGGTGCAGCTTTTCATGGGTCCCCCTGCCCATCACGTCTTCTTCAAACTGCTCGAAGGCTTCCAGCAACTTCTCCTGCTCCGCCAGCGGGATTCGTTTATCCCCCAGGGGGAACAATATTTTGTTTTCCTTTTCGATATGCGATCTCAATAACTCGATATATTTATTCGCCGAATCTCCGAAGGCGTGCCTATCGATTCTATCGTCCTCAAGCGAATCCGTCATTTCAGCGATATATTTCCTGCCAATGGCATGCTCCAATAGCATCTGCCCGATCGGTCCGCCTTCCTTTTGGATTCCGGCCCGCTCCATGGCCGGAAACAAAAGCCCTTCTTCCTTTCCATGATGACACTTATCGGCAAATAGTTTCAGAAAATTGACCATTTCTTGAAAGTCGCCGACAGTTACCTCTTTGTTCCCTCTAAGCGGCTCCGCCATTTTTTCCAGTATTTTCAGTCCAAACAATATCCCTTCGTGCTCATTCATTAAATCTTCGCTTGCGTACCTCATTTTGTTTCTCCTTCTGAGTTGGGCCTCACCGGTCCTGTGCCCGGGAGACGGATAGCCCGATCAGCTTCGGGAGCCACTTGCCTTTCCGCTTCGCCCCGCTGCCGCGCTACTTTTCGTGAATGGTCCCTGCGCTCTCCAAAGCCCACCGGGCGATCTCGTCCTTGCGGGCGAACCAGACCCCCTTGTGCCTCTGGGCATAGTCGATGAAGTCGGCCAAGGCCTTCACCCGGCTGGGATGGCCGCTGATCCGGTCGTGGGTGCTGACCGACAGCATCCTACGCCGCATTGCCCCCTCGGCGTAGAGCACGTCGAAGGCGTCCTTCAGCTCCTGGGCAAAGGCCGCTGCTGAAAAATGGCGGGCCTCGAACAGGACGATGTCGTTATGCTCGACCGTATAGGGCACGACGACAAAGGGCTTGCCCTTGACCAGCACAGTGAACGGCTCGTCGCGGCTCAGATCGTCGATGTGATAGATGAACCCCAGCTCCTGGAGGATTTCGAGGGTATGGGGCGTGCCGCGCATCCAGAAGGCGTTGAAGCCGACGGGTCGCTTACCCGTGGCCCGTTCGATGCTCTTGATGCTCGCCTCGTAGGAGGCTTTTTCTTTCGCCCGGGTCATCGCGTACTGGGGGGACCAGGTCTGGCCGTGGCCTGCCGCCTCGTGGCCGCGCTCGACGACCTCTTTGGCCAGCTGCGGGTTGGCATCCACGGCCTGGCCGACCATGTGCGACGTCACCTTGATCTTCTTGCGGTCCCAGAGGTCGAGCAGGCGCGGGATCCCCTCTTTCATGCCATAGGCATACCATTTCTGCACCGGCAGATCGGGATACTTGGGGTCGAGCGGCGGGAAGGGACCTTCCGCTCCCCGCTCGGGCTGCGCGCCGGCTTCGAACTGCATCGAGATGGATACCGCGAGGCGCGCGCCGTTGGGCCAGAATGGCTTTTTGTCCGCTTTGCTCATGGGGCTCTCCTTTCTGCGTTCAGGTGTTCGGGGATGATCTCCGTCGGTGTTTAGCGACAGGTTTCAGGGTTTCTGTCTCTCCTGGGCAAGGGGATGCAGCGGCCAGTTTTGGGGAGCATCAGCGATCCTCTGGCGCGGTCGGCCACAAAGCGCCCGAAGTTCCTGAGCACCTGGGCGGCAGCAGGGGTTTCTTTCACCGCGCCCAGGCGTTCCGACTTCTCTGACGGTTCGAGCTCGGTCGCATGCTCGATGTAGGACCTCATGATCGCGGCGCTGTATTCCGGGTGAAACTGCACCCCCCAGGCGCATTCCCCGATCCGGAAGGCCTGATGGGGCTCGAAGGCATTCATGGCCAGGCAGACGGACCCTGGCGGAAGGCGCAGCACCGATTGCGAATGCACCACATGAGCCCCAAAAGTCCGGGGAAGGGTCCGAAACAGAACATCACCGGCGCAATCGGGCAGGAGGTGCACCTTAACGGTGCCGATTTCTTCGCCCTCGGGATGGAAGTGCACCTCTCCCCCGGATGCCCGCGCCAGGAGCTGATGGCCGTAGCAGATGCCGAAAAGGGGGATGCCGGCCGCCAAGAGCGACGGAATCCACTGCTCCAGTTCGATGCTCCAGGGCAGCGCGTCGGTGACCATCGAATGGGATCCCGTAATCACGAGTCCCGCACACTCGGCAGCCGCAGGGAGCGAGGCGCCCTGCTCGACGTCCAGAATCGCCGTCTCCAGCGCCAGCTCACCCAGCGCCGCCGCTGTCCAGGCGCCAAAATCGCCCCACGTCTTGGCGGTGTCCGGATAGGTGGTGCCGACCTTTAAGATATACAGCCGCTTCATGCGCTCATCGACCAACACCGCAACACCGGCGCACACCGGTTGTCCATTCCTTCTAGAATCCCCGACATCTTCATAGCTGCTAATACGATTTCCTTTTTCACACGCGCCATCGTAAAGCCCGCATTCAGCGGTCGGCAGGAGCGTCTTGCCGGGCAGCGCTCTTTCCGAAAGGACCGGCAGGCGCCGCAGTATAGTCCGCAATAGGCTACCCATTCCGCGTTGGAAACGATTTCCTTCAATTCATATCCTTTCTTTTTCCCGCCCAACAGCGAGTGGCAGCGCTTCTGCGCGGCTTACCCGGGAAGAGCGCGCGAACGGGGCTGCTAGGGCGCTGCATGACGATTGATATTGGGGTTAAGAAGGTTTTGAACATATTTGCCCACTTTAAAGAGAATGGGGATCGCTCCTACCACAACGGCAGCAAAGGGAATGGTGACCACCCAGAACCTCGGAAAGAGATAATATTCCTTTTGGTAGCCATAGACAAGCAGATAGGTCGTGGTGGGCACGAGCAGCAAGATCCCGGTCAGCAATCCGGGGCAATACTTTTTTAAAGCCACCGTGGCAAGGAGATGGGGGGCAAAAACATTGATCAGCATCATAAGATTGAAGGCAAAAAAAAGATAGCAGGCCAGGCTTTGCTTGCCGGACCCAGAGAACCAAAAAGTGATGCTCACGGCCAAAAACGTGATGACGATCAGGGCAAAGACGAATTCAAAGGTCTCTACCGGTTTGTGATATCTGGCGGCCGACTTTGAAAAAGCGGGGAGCCAGAGCGCCTCCTCGATGTTGTGGATAGTCAATACGATGGGGAACAGCCAGAAGAACCAGGGGAATGAAGTTTCCATAATAAAAACCCTTTTCAGTTCGTTATCCATGTGCCCACCCAGCGGATCCGGAATCCATTGGTTGGGGCAGGAAAAAAGAACATGAAAACGAAAGCCATCCACAGAAAATCGTTAATTGCGACAGATAATTAAATCACTTTAGCGCGCTAAAGTGATTTGACCTTACCCGGATTTGCCGGTTATGCCTCCTATCATCCGAGCACTGATCAAAGCGCCTTTCCTTTCCGGTACGCCATCGGGAGCACCAAACGGCACAGAAGTCTCCTCCAGCCCGATAGCCTGTACGTTTGGGACACAAGACTGCGGCCACATTTGCAGCACTTCGGCGCATACCAGGAAAAAGGCGAGCCGCAGTCAGGGCACGACCAGCGCCTTTTCTGTGCCGCAAGCCAGGGGACAACGCCGTCGCGTTTAATCGCCTCCAGATTGGCGGCAGCCTCGCGGCTGTGCGGGAGCAACTTCGCCACTGATCGCCATTGGCGGTACCTTTTGCATGGGTAATCGGCGCAGTCGACGCAGTGCGCGACCCCCCTTTCCCGGGCGCAACGGCGGAGGCTGCATGTGCTGCAACCGGCGTACACGTTGTCGGATTTACATCCGCCGCAAGCGAGATCCTCCTTCGGCACACTTCCGAGACAGACGGCAAATCGGTCAGCGCGACCGGTTTTGCCGTGCATGACAATCGAGCACGCGCCACAGTAGATTCCGCAGCAGGTATCGGGATTGAATTTATCCATCATTGTTCGCAACGTCTTTTAATAATGCGGCGGCAATTGGACAACGCTGTTCAAACCATGGATGACAGCCGCAATGTGCATGGCCACATGGCTCAATACCGGAGCGATGGGATTTTTAGTGACGATATAGGCGAGGCTCATTAGGCCTACGCCGAAAACCGGGAGCAACACTTGCTTGTTTTGAAATTCCGGATATCCGAGGTGGTAAATAGCAACCACCATGAGACTGACAACGAGCGCCAGCGTGTTGGCTCCGATTCGCTTCGGCCAGGTGCTTGTCCAACCCAGTGCCGACGAGGCTTCCAGAACGGCATAGACCGGCAATACCGAAAGCAGGAAGCCGTCGATCGCGCCGTAGATGACGCCGGGCCACAGCAAATTCAATAGCAGGTCCATCCCCTGAGGAGTCGGGGAGGAAGGCTGCCGAAGAACGGATTGAACCACAAATAGGCCGACAACGGCGCCTCCCAGCAAGCCCCGGCCCCAATAGCGGGAAAACATTTCCTTCAGGTCAAGGCCGCTGTAGCGCACGTAGCCGTATAGATAAGCGGTAATCAGCAAAGAATAGGGCACCAAGAACAGGTTTCGTTCCAGTTTTAAAACCCCGGCAAAGAGGACCGCAATCACCATTCCGAGAATTGCACCGCCGAACACCCAGAGCCATTGCCGCCGCCATCCCATTTCATTGCCCGAAGCTGCCATTTTAAGAACCTCCGAATATTTTCCGCCTGACGCGGCCGCGGTCAGGCGGTACGGCGCGCCCACTCCTCCCGGGACCGCCGATAGGTCATGATGCCGGCTTGGTCGCCAGGGCACAGAAGGCCCGAAAGAGGGTATGAATCCCGTCGGCCTGCTGCAAAGCCCGGACCTTGCGCAGCATGTGGGCCTTCACCTTTGCGAGCGTCGGCGCGTCGAGTTCTTCGAGCCGCGCGCGGATCCCGTGCGACCAGAGGGACAACCACCATTCTTCTTCCTCTGGATAGACAAAATCCGCTTCTTCGCTGGTGATCCGAATGTCGACGAACCCGGCCTGCACCAGGGCCGCCTCCAGGAGCGCCGACGCATCGAAGCGGGGAGGCTCCGGGCTGCCCGGCGCAGGAGCGGCTTGGGGCGGCAGGGAGTCCGCCATTTCCCGCAGAAACCAGCAGATAAAGGGACAATCCGCGGTCCAGGTGGTGAGCCCCACCTGCCCGCCCGGCCGGAGCACCCGGAAGAATTCCTCCAAGGCGCGGTGCGGACGGGGGAAGAACCAGAGGGAAAAGCCGCAGAGGACCCGGTCGAAGGAGGCCGCGGGAAAGTCCAGCTGCTCGGCATCCATCTGGTGTATCGAGACATTCGGCCAGCCGGCCTTGCGGATATCGGCCAGGGTTTCCCGAACCATCCCGGCGGACAGATCGGTGCCCCAAACCCGGCCGCGCGCGCCGACGCGTTCTCCCGCCGGGAACAGGACCGCCCCGCGGCCCGTAGCGACGTCCAACACGTCGGCCCCGGGCATAAGGTGGGCCCGCTCCACCAGGAGCTTCCCGAAGTGGGCGAAGAACTGAGGACCGATCCGGTCATAGGTGGCGGCGGCGCGGTTAAACACGCCGATCACTCCTGTTTGCTGTGCCTGGGCTCCATCAGCCATGGATTTTTCTTTCTCGGCCGCAATGGCCGGCTTGCCGGCCCGCTAGGGCAGGATGGCAAAGACGCGGGCCGGAAAGCCGGACCCGCCCAGCGGTTTGGGAAAGGCCGCGACCACAAGGGCGCCGGCCTCGGGCACTTCCGACAGATTGGCCAAAAGCTCGATCTGGTAGTGGTTCTGCTGCAAGATGTAGGTTTCCAGCGAATAATCGTTCCTGGAGGTCGCCAGGCCGGGGTCCGTATCGGTCGTCTCATGGCCGGAAGCCGTGATCTTCCGCTCCTCGTAAAGATATTTCAGCACCGCCAGGCTCCAGCCCGGGTAATGGGCAACGCCTGCGGCGTCTCTGTTCTGCATGGCCCCCTGATCGGGCCAGCGTCGGCCCCAATCGGAGCGCAGGGCCACAAAAGCGCCTGCCGGGATGGGGCCGTGCCGTTTTTCCCAGTCCCGGACATCTTCCATGGTGATCACATAGTCCGGATTGGCCGCCACCTTCTCATGCACAGCGATCACCACCAAAGGCAAAATCATCTCTTTGACGTCGATCTGGTCCACGGTCCTGAGTCCCTTCACGAAGTGGGCAGGGGCATCGACATGGGTTCCCCACTGGCCGGGCAAGGTGAAAGCGTGCGCCAGAAAGCCGCTCCCCAGCCGCCCGGCGCCGGGCTCATAGTCGTAGAGAATCTCCCTTTTCTCGTCCGGGAAACCTGGCCAATGGGGAATCCCCGGTCCAAAGGCATGGGTGAGATCGACGAACCGCCTGGTCCCGATTACCTGCCCCGCCTCCTTGAGGCTGACCCTTTCGGCCACAGGGCAGCAGGAGGCCAAACCCAGGAGCAGCACCGCGATGACA
>JAKAFS010000154.1 GCA_021817825.1 Deltaproteobacteria bacterium
GTTTCGTCGGCTGGTCGCTTTACGGCGCCATCATCCCTGTGGAAACCTATGCCTTCCGGATGATCCACATGGCCTTCGTTTTTGCCCTGGCCTTTCTGGCTTTTCCGGTCCGGCCCAAGGCCGGCCGCTGGGCGATCTGGCTGGATCTGTTCCTGGCCCTTTCGGGCGTCGCCGCGATCGCCTACACCTTCCTCGATATGGACCAGTTCGTCCGTCGCTCCACCCTTCCCGAGCCGCTGGATCTGTTCTTCGGCATCCTGGCCATTCTGCTCCTCTTGGAAATCTCCCGGCGCATCGTGGACAACACCTTCACCCTGGTCGTCGTGGGATTCCTGATCTATATGTATTTCGGAAACTATTTCCCCGATCTCATCTCCCACAAAAGTTACGATCTCGACCGCATTGTCGGCCATATGTACATGACGCTGGAGGGGATCTTCGGTGTGCCCCTTTCGGTCAGCGCTTCCTTCGTGATGCTCTTTGTCGTCTACGGCACCTTTATGGACGTGGCCGGGGCGGGAGGCTTCTGGCTGGATTTGTCCCTGGCGACGATGGGCCGGCAATCGGCCAGCGCCGGGCGGGGGGCGGTGATTACCTCGGCGCTCCTGGGGGGACCCCAGGGGAGCGGGGTGGCGACGACCATGTCCGTGACGCCGATCATGTGGCCGATCCTGCAAAAGGCGGGCTATACGCCGAACATGGCTGCCGGACTCATCGCCACCGGCGGAATCGGCGCGGTCCTCTCGCCGCCGCTGATGGGCGCCGCCGCTTTTCTCATCATGCAGTTTCTGGGCGTCTCCTTCTGGGAAGTGATCGTCATGGTGATCGTTCCCACCATCCTCTATTACGCGGGAACCCTTTTCATAGTGGAGTTGGAGGCCCGCAAACATACCTTCATTCCGCCCGATACGAAGGCCCGGACCGTCCGGCAGGTGATGTTCTCCAAGGGGTATCACCTGCTGTCGATCGTGGTGCTGGTGGCGCTCTTGGTTTTCTGGAACAGGTCTCCCGAAGTGGCGGCCTTGGGGGCGATCGGCACGACCATTCTGACGAGCTTCCTGAGCAAGGACAGGAACGAATGGCTGACCCCCGGGAAGATCGTCACGGCAATGACCGAAGGGGCGAAGAACATGCTGCCCGTCGCCGTGCTTTTGGCCGCCGCGGGGCTGATCGTCGGGACCTTCACCCTGACCGGGCTGGGGCTCAAAATCTCCTCCATCATCATGTCCGCAAGCGGCGGCTCGGTGCTGGCCGCCATCGTGCTGGCCATGATCGCATCGCTGCTGATCGGCCTTTCCCTGCCCATCACGGCGACTTACATCATGACCGTGGTCATGGTGGCGCCGGCCCTGGTCAAACTCGGCCTGCCGATGCATGTGGCGCATCTGCTCGCCTTTTACTTCGCCGTTCTCTCCGAGGTTTCTCCGCCTGTCGGCCTTTCCCCCTGCGCGGCCGCCGCCGTTACGGGCGGGAATCCCTTCGGTTCCATGATGCAGGCCTGGAAATATTCCCTGCCCGCCTTCCTGGTGCCTTTCTACTTTTCCACGACCAAGGTCGGTTACAGCCTGCTCATCGTGGGGGGAAACTGGCCCGATTTTTTGCTGGCGACGGCGACCAGCCTTTGCTCCCTCTTTTTCGTTTCCCTGGGGATCATCGGCTACCTGCGCGGGAAATTGCCGCTTCTGGAGCGGGCGCTCCTGATCAGCGCGGCCGTGGCCATGGTGATTGTTCCCCTCGGCTGGTCCGTTCCGGGGCTGGCGCCGCTGATCGCCGGCATGGGAATGACCCTGCGCCATTGGCGGGCGACCTGCGCCCCAGTCCAGAAAGAAGAAAGGACCTGCTGATCCGGCGTGCCGGAACGGGCGTGTTTTGCAGACCGTTCCTTGGAGAACAGAAAGCCGAAGAAAATCGGTGGAGACAAGGAGCCGGGAGACCAGCCATCCCCCGGGGAGGGATCTTTTTAATTTGAGGAGGTGGGTCATGGAGATCAGAATGAAGAGGGTTGCAGGGTCGGTGCTTTTGGTTGCCTTCACGCTGCTGTTCGCCGCAAGCGCCGGCGCCCAGGAAAAGCTTTCCTTCAGCATCGTCACGGGCGGCACGGGCGGCGTCTGGTATCCCCTGGGCGGGGCGATCGGCGGCGTCATCGGCAAATACGTTCCCAATACCGAGGCCACCGCCGAGGCCACGACGGCGGCGATCGACAACATGAAGCTGCTGACCGCCGGCAAGGCCGGGATGGCCTTCGCCTATGACTATCACGTCGGCTGGGCCAACGACGGCAAGGTGCCGGGGCTCGCGGGCAGACACAACATCCGCATGGTCATGGGATTCTACGAGCAACCGCTCCACGTGGTGACGACGGCCGCCACGGGCATCAAAAACCTGATGCAGCTCAAAGGCAAGCGCGTCTCCGTCGGCGCTCCCAACAGCGGCACCGAGGAGCAGGCCGATTACGTCCTCAAGGCGCTCGGCATCGACTGGAACAAAGACCTCAAAAAGGAAAAACTCGGGGCCGGCGAATCCGTGGCGGCGCTCAAGGACGGCAAGATCGACGCCTTCTTCTGGAGCGGCGCCGTGCCGACGGCGGCCATCATCGACATGGCCTCCACGCCGGGAACCAAGATGGTCCTCCTGCCGGTGGGCGGAAAAGAGGCGGAGGCGGTCATGAAGGGCAACCCCGGCGTGTTCCATAAGTCTAAGTTTGCCAAGGGCAGTTACGCAAGCGTGGACAGAGACGTCGATGCGCTCGCCATTACCGCCGTCCTCCAGGCGATGGACGGTTTCCCGGCGGAGAAGGTCTATCTGATTCTGAAGGCGATCTTCGACCACAAAGCGGAGCTCGCCGCCGTCTGGAAGGGGGCCGCGACCCTGACGCCGGCCATGGCCGTAGGCCAGGTGACCCCCGATGCCCTCAAGTATCTCCATCCCGGGGCGCAGAAATTCTTCACCGAAAAAGGGGCCCTCAAAGCGCCGGCAGCCGCCAAAAAGGCCGCTGTGAAAAAGAAGGAATCTGCAAAGCAGACTGAACCGGCAAAGAAATAGGTGGTCGCTGGCCATTGCCCGCACAGGTTGCCGCTGCCCCAAAGCCGACCTGCCCGGCGGGAATGTATCGCGCCTGAATGCGTCTGCGCCCCTTTCCCCCGAAGTTTGCTGCCGGTAGGGGCGCAAGGGATCTTTATCCGTTAAAGGAGCGCAGCTCTCCGCCGATTGTGCGGAGAGCTGCGACGGGAAAGCGAAGATGCGTCCAAGACGTTGGATCGTGGTCCTGATGGCTGCGCTCCTTTTGGGAATAGGGATTGCGGCCCGGATCGTTCCGTCCCGCTATACCGAGATCGTCCTGACCCAGGAGGGGAGGGAGGACGCCCTCTTCAGGGCGATCGTTCCCGACGGCGAACCGCTGACCTTGCGGTGGCGCAATTCCCAATTCGGTCTCGATGTGACGGAAGGATTTGTCGCCCGAAGCGGTCTTATCATCCAGAACCGGGTGACCTTCGCCCTGCCCGGCGGCCCGCCCCCGCCGCCCGTTTCTCCCGGCGATGTGCCGGACCTCTTCCATACGGGAGGGCCCTTCGATGCCCGGGGGCTTTCCCGCCCCTTCTCCCGTATCGTCTACCGCGTCGGAGAGATCGGCGATCCGCGGTTGCAGGTGCAGAACCGAACCGTCGCCTTCAAACCGGCGGCCGGCTTCGGCGGCCGAATCACCCTTGCGGCGTCCCGTCCCGCCTTCTATGAAATCCTGTGGTTCGGCCGGTTCTGAAGAAAACCCCTTGACAGTCCCCGGCGCTCTTCGTATCCTTACGGGCCGAAAGCGCAAGTTTCGCTGGCCGGTTACGCAGGATGCCGTCCGTAAGAACGGGCGGGCAAGGATCGCCTTCGGGCCGGACGGCGCTGCCTTTTGGCGAGCTCGGGTTCCCGTACTTTTAACCGTTGATGATGGCTGCATATGACCGAATTTGTCGTTCCCGAATACCGCGTTTCCACGGATCGTTTACGGGTCGGTGTCTACATCCGGCTCGAAGGGCTGAAATGGCACGAACACCCCTTCTTGTTCAAGAATTTCAAGATCACCGGCGAAGACCAGATCCAGACCCTCCACGAACTGGGGGTCAAGGAGGTCATCTGCATTCCCGGAAAGAGCGATGTCCTGCCCCTTAGCGATACGGTACAGGTGGTGGTGCCCAGAGGGGAGGACGCCGGAAAATCGCCCGCCGAGGAACTCTGGAGGATCAAGCGGGAACGAACGGAACGCCTTCAGCAGCAGCAGGAAACGATCCTCCAGCGGGAAAAGAACTACGTCGATTCCCAGGAGCGGGTGGGCAAGATCATGAAC
>JAKAFS010000076.1 GCA_021817825.1 Deltaproteobacteria bacterium
GCCGTGTGCTCGTCGAGCAAAAGCAGGTCGGGGCGCTGCCAGGTCGCCATGAGCAGCGTGAGGGCCTGGCGCTGACCGCCCGAGAGGCCGCCGATCTCCGTGTCGAGCCGATCTTCCAGCCCCATGTTCAGGGTCGCCACCCGCTCGCGGAAGCGCTCCAGGAGGCGGCGGTTGAGCGCCCAGCCCAGGCCGGGGAAGCGTCCCCGCCGGACCGCCATGGCCAGGTTCTCGGCGATCGTCATGCCCGGGGCCGTGCCGGAAAAGGGGTTCTGGAAGACGCGGCCGATACGCGCCGCCCTTTTGTGCTCCGGCCAGGCGGTAATGTCCTTGCCGCCCAGGCGGATCCGCCCCTCGTCGAGGGGGAAGGTCCCGGCCACGGCATTGAGGAGCGTCGATTTGCCGGACCCGTTGGTCCCGATGACGACGACGAAGGAACCCTCTTCCAGGCTCAGGCTCACGTTGCGCAGGGGACGGACCTCGTTGGCGGTTCCCTTCTGGAACGTCTTGGAAACATGGCTGATCTCAAGCATGGGCGCGCCTCCCTCTCCGTTCGGCCCAGGAGGTCAAGAGGTTCGGCAGGACCAGGGCGAAAAAGACGAACAGGGCCGTGACCAATTTCAGGTCGTTGGGGTTGAGGCCGAACCTAAGCGCAATCGCCACGAGGAGGCGAAAGAGGATCGCCCCCATCACGGCCCCGCAGATCGCCATTCCCAGGCGGTTTGAACGGACCAGCGATTCGCCGATGATGACGCTCGCCAGCCCCCAGACCACCATGCCGATCCCCATCTGGACGTCGGCAAACCCGAGGTACTGGGCCAAAAGCGCCCCGGACAGGGCGACCAAACCGTTGGAGATCCCCAGCCCCAAGATGATCATGAGGCCCGTGTCGCTCCCGAGAGCCCGGACCATCTGGGCGTTGTCGCCGGTGGCCCGCATGACGGTCCCCAGATCGGTCCGGAAAAAGAGATAGCAGAGCCCGGCCAAAAGGACGATCACGGCGAAAGCCGCCAGGAGCAGGGAGGCGTCACGGGAGGCGAGGGAGAAGCCCCAGAGGTCAAAGGTGATGTTGGTTCCGAAGCACAGGCCGCCCGCCCGTTCGGCGAGCTGGGTCAGGTTCGGCACCGTCATGAGCGACACGTTGCTCTTGCCCATGATCCGCAGGTTGATCGAATAGAGCGCCGTCATGACGAGGATCCCCGACAAGAGGGCGTGGATCTTGAAGCGGGCATGGAGAATGCCGGTGACGAGCCCGGCCAGGAATCCGGCCCCGGCGCCGGCGAGGGTCGCTAAAAAGGGGTTGATGCCGGCGACGAGCAGGACCGCCGCGACCGAGGCGCCCAGGGTGATCGACCCGTCGGCGGTAATGTCCGCAAAGTTGAAGATCCGAAAGGAGATATAGACGCCGATCGCCAGAAGCGACAGGATGAGTCCGATGGTGAGCGAGCCGACGAGCAGATTCATCCTCTGTCCTCCTTTTCCCCTTTTTCCGGCGTGAATTCCAGCGGCCCCGCCCAGGCGGCCCCGCGGATGAAGAGGCTCTCCCCGATGCCGGAGATCTCCCGTTGATCATCGAGCAGATGGAGAACCCCCAGCAGGCTCTGGGTCTCCATGAGATCGGCCACCGTTTTCGGCAGTTCCAGCAAACCGCCGGGCAGAGCCCGGTAGGAAAGGGCCGCGGCGTGAAAGTGGCCCGTAAGCTCGGTTCCGCCGCCCAGGGGCCTAAGGTAGGGGGCCAGTTCCGGATGGTCGCCCCGAGCGGCGATGCCGGCCACCAGGGTCAGGGTGCGGGGATAGGCCCGCTCGGTGGTCAGCGAAAACCAGTCGCGCACCTCGGGAAAGGCAAAGACCGAGGCGCGATCCTTCGCAACCGGGGGGCGCCTAAGCTGGGCGCCGACCAGGCCATCCGCTTCGGCGATCAGGGCCATCGCCAGGAGCGGCGTACCACAGAGGGAAAAGGCCCGCTCGACGAGCCGGGAGAGCGGAAATGGTGCGCTGCCCGGTTCAGCGGGTGCAAAATTAAAAAAATGGGCAAAGGCGCCCTGACAGACCAGGGCATAGAGCGCCTGCACGGTGGGAACGAAGGCCCCGAGGGCCACCTGATCGTCCGGCGTCCCCGAGGCGTCGGCGGGCAGGCAAAGGGTCGCCCCGCCAAGGGCCAGAAACTCGCCGAACCGCGAACGGCACTCGGCAAAATCGGCCCCGAAGGCCCCCACACCGACGGCCAGGGCATCGGGCGGCAAAAAGAGCGTCGTCACGTCCACTGACCCAAAGCAGGCCTCGGCCAGCCGCTCCGGCCGGCCGACCAGGCGCAGGGAGAGCTTGGCCAGGGGATCTGCGGGAAAGACGGTGAATCGGCCGCCCGCCTCCCGGAGGGGCTCCGGCGCCGGGAGGTCCCTGTTTTCCTCAGTCCCGCGGTTTTCCCCGAAGAGGTCCAGCATCCCGGACATCTTCAGGACCTTCCGGACGTTCGCGGACAGGGAAACGATCCGGAACCGGCCGTTGATCGCCTGGAGTTCCTTCCAGGATTTCATCAAGATGCGGATCCCGGCGGAGCTGATATACTCGATCCCCGCCATGTCCAGGTCGATCCGCAGGGCGCCTGCCCGCACGACCTCGGCCAGTTCACGGTCCAGCTGATCGGACCAGTGGGCATCGAGCCGCCCCGAGATCTTCACCTCCGCACTATCGCCCTGTTGTTTGCGTTCAATCTCCATCCCTTGCAGGCCTCATCGTCAATTTCATCCCCTGGGGGTCCCAAAGGGGTTAATCCGTTATTTCAATTCACGACCCTGTCGGCACGCTTCAGAAGTTCCGGCGGAATCTTCATTCCGTAAAGTTCGGCATTCTTGGGGCTGACGATAATCATCGTCCGGCCGAGAGGGACAAAGGGAATCCGGGCGGGGTCTTCCCCTTTCATGATCCGAACCGCCAGACGCGCCGCATCCCTCCCCCCTTCCTGATAATCCCGAGAGACGGCAACGGCGGCACCTGTTTTGACCGTCCCGCTGACAAAACCGAACAGGGGGATCTGCGCCTTCCGGGCCGCCTGGGAAATGGCGGGTATGGCACTCCCGGTGATGTTGTCCGAAATTTGGGTGATCACCTCTACACCCTTGCCGGCCAGGGCCAGCGCGGCGTCCCCGATCTCGGTGGTTGCAGAAACCCCTACCGCCGCCAGGCTCAAATCCTGCTTGGCAGCCGCCTTTTCGAGTTCATTCTTGTAGCGCACGGAATTCACCTCGCCGGGCACGAAGAGGGTGCCAATCCGCCGGGCCCGAGGGAACGATTCCCGGACCACTTTGACCATGCCGTCAAAATCGCTCATGACGGTGGATCCGGTTATATTGGGCAGGTGCTCCCTATCGTTCTTGCCGGCCCCGGCCTGGACGCCATCGGCCACATTGGTGAAGACGACGGGAATCTTCTTCACCTTGTTGACCGCCACCTGAAGGGTAGGTGTGGAGGTGGTGATGATCAGATCGGGACTGGCGCTGACAGCGGCATCGACGATCCCGTTGAGAACCGCCATGTCGCCGTGGGCGGAGTGGTTTTTAAGTTCATAGTCCCGGCCCTCGGCAAGCCCCAACGCCTTGAACTCGGAAAAGAGTCCGGCGTGGGTCTCTTCGACATTGATGGAATCCGTGTAATCCAGGAGTTGAATCTTCCAGAGCTTCGCCGGCTGCTGAGTGACGGCAGAGGCACTTTGTCCCTGTACCGGTGGCGATTTTTGAGCCGGCGCCTTGGCCGGCGACCGGACGGTCCGTCCTTCGGCGTCGATCAGGAAGACCGCCTCGGCGAGCGTCGCGGCACCGGGGGTCCATTTTTCCCGCATCCCCTGGAGCGCGGCGAGGTTGATCGCCAGTTGCCGGGGCACGACGTTTTCCACGGGGACCGAGGCAGGATCGAGTCCCTGGAGCACCTGGGCCGCCAGGTCCCCGGCCAGCCTTCCGACCTCCCGGTAATCGGCCCCCATGGCGACGAATGCGCCGACCCGGATGTGGGTCGGCGCATTGCAGAAGAGCGGAATCCTCGCCTGCCGGGCTGCCTTGATCAGCGATTCGACCGCCAGTTCGACGGTGTTGTCGCCGCCCAGCCAGAGGGCCTGCACCCCCCGGGCGGTCAGCGACGCAGCCGCCTCGGCCACCCCGGAGGAGGCCTCGACCTGCGCTTCGAGGAGGGTGATCCCCAGCTTTTGACACTCGTCGCGGGCAAGCTGTAGGCAGGCCTCCGCTGCGGCATCGCCGGGGTTCCAGGCGACGCCCACGCTGCGGAGCGAAGGATTGAGTTTTTTGGCCAGTTGGAAGGTCTCGCGCACGGGCTGGAAGGTCCCGAGCCCCGCCAGATGGGCGGGGTGTCCGCTCTTGGCGATCCCGACGCCGGCGGCGAAGGGATCGGTCACGGCCCCGAAAATGTGCCGGATCTTGCCCTCCTTGTTCACGTTGGCCATGACCTGCAAACAGGGGGTGCTGAAGGTGACGACCAGCTGGTTTCCTCCTTCGATGATGGCCCGCGCCATGCCGTTGGCCGTGGAGAGGTCGTTTTCGGCATTGAAGAACTGGATCTTGAGGTCCCGATCGGGCGCAAGCCCCCTTCCCCGCAGCCCTTCGAGGGCGCCGGTCACGCAGTCATCGAGGACCGGACGGGAGGCGAACTGAAAGATGGCGATCCGCGGCAGGCTCCGGGTGGCGGAACCCTGCTGCATGCGGTCCGCGACGAGCAGAACCAGGGCCGCAAGAAGGATCAGACCGATGCCGGGCAACAGGCGCTTGATGGCGTAGAGCATGAAAGACATCCCTCTTTTATCGACAGGAACTTACGGCGCTGCTTTCACTTTGCCGCGAACGATCTGAAGAAGACCCAGCGGCCGTCAAGGCTTTTCGCCCGGCGGAGTCCGTGTGCCTGAACCAGTCTTTTCCACCTGGATTCCCGCTGACCCGGGAATGACCGAGGTCCAGTCACTTCGCCGCCAGGATCTGGCGGAGAAACCGGCCGGTGTAGGAATGGTCTACCCGGGCTACCGCCTCGGGGGTGCCCTCGGCGATGATCCGGCCGCCGCCCGGACCTCCCTCGGGCCCCATGTCGATGATGTAGTCGGCGGACTTGATCACGTCGAGGTTGTGTTCGATGACAATGAGGGTGTTGCCCATGTCCACGAGCCGCATGAGCACTTCCAGGAGCTTCTCGATGTCCGAAAAGTGCAGGCCGATCGTGGGTTCGTCGAGGACATAGAGGGTGTTGCTGTTCTGCCTTTTTCCCAGCTCGCGGGAAAGCTTGATCCGCTGCGCCTCGCCGCCCGAAAGGGTGGTGGCCGACTGGCCGAGGCGGATGTAGCCCAACCCCACGTCGTAGAGGAGCTGGAGCTTCGAGCGGATGGCCGGGAGATTCTCGAAAAAGACCAGGGCCTGCTGGACCGTCATGTCCAGGACCTCGGCGATGTTCTTGTCCTTGTAGCGCACCTCCAGCGTGTCGGGGTTGAACCGACGGCCGTGGCAGACGTCGCAGGTTACGTAGACGTCGGGGAGAAAATGCATCTCGATCTTGATGAGGCCGTTCCCCTCGCAGGCCTCGCACCGCCCGCCCTTGACGTTGAAGCTGAACCGGCCCGCCTTGTAACCCCGGAGGCGCGCTTCCGGAAGCCCCGTAAAGAGTTCCCGGATGGGGGAAAAGATCCCCGTATAGGTGGCGGGGTTGGAGCGGGGGGTCCGGCCGATGGGCTGCTGGTTCATGAGGATGACCCGCTCGATCCCGCCCAGATCGGCGATGCGGCGGATCTTGCCGCCGCCGGCGTTCTCCTGGTGGATTCGCCGGGCCAGGGCCTTGTAGAGGGTCTCGATGATCAGCGTGCTCTTCCCGGAACCGGAGACGCCGGTCACGGCCGTAAAGACGCCGACCGGGATCTTGACGTCCACGTTCTTCAGATTGTGCTCCTGGGCCCCTTCGACGACGATGTGTTTTCCGGTCCCTTTCCGCCTCCGGGCAGGGATGTCGATGGACCTCCGGCCCGAGAGAAAGGCGCCGGTGATCGAGTTCGGATCGGCGCAGATCTCGGCCGGGGTCCCCTGGAAGACGACCTCGCCGCCGTCCACGCCGGCGCCGGGGCCGATGTCGATGATCTGGTCCGATTCGAGCATCATGTCCTGGTCATGCTCGACGACGAGGACCGTGTTGCCCATGTCACGGAGTTTTTTCAAGGTCGCGATGAGCCGGACATTGTCCCTTTGGTGGAGTCCGACGGTAGGTTCGTCGAGGACATAAAGGACGCCCATCAGCCCCGAACCGATCTGGGTCGCGAGCCTGATCCGCTGTCCCTCGCCTCCCGAAAGGCTCCCCGAGGTCCTCTCCAGACTCAGGTAGTCCATGCCCACGTCGAGCAAAAAGCGCAGCCGCTCGCGGATCTCCTTCATGACCCGCTCGGTCACCTGGACCTCCTGGGGGGTGAAGGGGATCGCCAAAAGAAAGTCGAGGCAGGCCCGGATCGGAAGCTGGCAGACCTCGTAGATGTTCTTCCCGCCGACGGTGATGGAAAGGCTCTCCTTCTTCAGGCGGGCGCCGAGGCAGGTGGGACATTCCCGGAGGTTGATGTAGCGCGACAGGTCCAGGCGGATGTGCAGCGAAGTGGTCTCCTTGTAGCGCCGGTCGAGCTGGTTCAAAATCCCCTCGAAGGGGCGGGTGTGGAAATAGCGCCGGCCGCCGCGGTCGGCGTAGAAGCGGATCTTCTCGTCTCCCGAGCCGTGCAGCAGGGCGTTTTTGATCGTTGCGGGCAGCTTTTCGAAGGGGGTGTTGATGTCGAAGCCGTAATGTTCGGCCAGGGCGTCGATGGTCTGGAAATAGTGGAGCGAATGACGGCCGGACCAGGGGACGATCGCCCCTTCGCGGATGGAGAGACTGGCATCGGGAACCACCAGCTCCGCGTCGAAATACATCCGGGTGCCCAAGCCCCCGCAGTCCGGACAGGCGCCGTAGGGGGTGTTGAAGGAGAACATCCGGGGGGCCAGCTCCGTCATGCTGACCCCGCAGTCCGGGCAGGCGTAGCGTTCGCTGAAGAGGACCTCGTCCCCGCCGGTCAGGGCGACACGGACCAGGCCGTCGGAAAGGCCGGAGGCGGTCTCCAGGGAATCGCGCAGCCTTTTCCGGATTCCCTCCTTGACGATGAGCCGGTCGATGACCACATCGATGTCGTGGCGCTTGTTCTTGTCCAGGCCGATCTCTTCGGCCAGTTCCAGGATCTCGCCGTCGACGCGGACCCGGACATAGCCGTCCTTGAGGAGCTTCTTGAACTCCTTCTGGAATTCCCCCTTCTTGCCCCGGGCCAGGGGGGCCAGGATCGTCAGCCGCTGCCCTTCCGTATAGGAGAGAATCGTCTCCAGCATGGCGTCGATGGACTGGGAGTGGATCTCCTTTCCGCATTTGGTGCAGTGGGGAACGCCGACACGGGCAAAAAGGAGCCTAAGATAGTCGTAGATCTCCGTCACCGTTCCCACGGTGGAGCGGGGATTGTGCGCCGCCGCCCGCTGCTCGATGGCGATCGCCGGGGAAAGCCCCTCGATCGACTCCACATCGGGCTTGTCCATCTGGCCGATGAATTGCCGCGCGTAGGCGGACAGCGATTCCACGTAACGGCGCTGTCCTTCGGCGTAGATGGTATCGAAGGCGAGCGACGACTTCCCCGACCCGGAAACGCCGGTAATGACGACGAGCCGGTCGCGCGGGATATCGAGACTGATATTCTTGAGATTGTGCTGCGCCGCCCCTTTGATTCGGATCGTGTTCATCAGAGTCTGATCTCGATATGGGATTTTGTCCGAAGGGTCTCGATCCACTCCTGGACCTTTTTGTCCATCTTCTCCTGTTCGATCTTTTCCCGGATCTCGTTCCGGACCGATTCGATCGACTTGAGGCCCGCCCCCCGGCGGTCGGTCACCTGAATGACGTGAAACCCGACGGACGATTCGATAACGTCGCTGATCTTGTTGACGGGCAGACGCAGGGCAACCTCCTCCACTTCGGCAAGGATCATCCCCTTTTCGATGAAACCGATATCCCCGCCCGACTCGGCAGCCGGTCCCTGGGAAAATTGCGCCGCCAGGGCCTCGAACGGCTGCCCGCTCAGGAGACGCTTGTGGATCTCCACCATCTGCATCCGGACCTTTCCCTTCAACGCCGGCTCCTCCTCCTTCGGCAAGGGGAGGAAAATCTGCCGGACCCGAACGGACTCGGTGCCTTCGTAGTCTTCCCGGTGCCTGCGGTAATACTCGGCGATCTCGTCATCGCTGACCGACGCCCGGGTTTTGACCTCCTGCTGGATCACCTTGATCCGCAGGATCTGGTCCTTCAAGCTTTTTTTGTAACCCTCCAGGCTGACCCCTTCCTTGTCAAGGGCCTTGAGGAGGTCGGCCAGGGACATATTCTTCTTGGAGAGCAGGTCCTTGATCGTCGCGTTGATATCGTCGTCCGAAACGTTCACCCCATTTTTTTTGGCCTGCTGCGCCATGAGCAGTTCATCGATCATCCGGTTCAGAAGGCCCAACCTCGTTTCGGCGAATGCCTTGTCCCTCTCCAGACCTACAAAGGAGTTGAGCCTGGACAGGTAAGGTTCCAGAGCGCTGTTTAATTCCGATTGGGTAATCACTTCCTCGTTGACCACCGCGACGACCCTGTCCATCACCGCCGCCTGCGCCGACAGGGACAGGAAAGCCGCCGCCACTCCTGCAAAAACCGCCTGGATTCGTTTCATTCAGTTCCCTCGCCTATTCATTTTTCCGATCCTCCGCCCTCTTTTCCGGTGCGCTCTCCGCAAGCGCCGGCGGCTCGGGGAGCGGTCGGTGGATCTTGATCACCGCTTTGGCTTTCAACCCCTCTAGCCACCTTTCGTAGGCCTCGTCCTCCTTGCGCTTCCGAAGATCGGCGATCACCCGTTCCCTGGCCTCCGCGAAGGTCCGGCCGCCCTCCTCCTCTTTGCCGAGAACTTTAAAAACATGGAATCCGTAAGGGCTTTCCACTACCCGGCTCAATTTTCCGACCGGCAGGGAAAAGATGATCCGGTCGATCGCATCGGGCATGACCCCGCGCTCGAAGAAGCCCAGATCCCCTCCCCTTTTCCCTTCGGGGCCGATGGACACTTCCTTCGCCACCTTACCAAACTCCTCTCCGGCCTTCAATCTTTTCAGAATCTCCTCCGCCTGCTCGCGCTCATGCACCACGATCTGTAGGGCATGCAGCCGCGATTTGAAGCGATAGGCCTTGGGGTTCTCCCGAAACCGACGTTCCGCTTCGGCATCGGTCACTTCCCCGATCGCGGCATTCACATCCTGGGCAATGACTTTCTCGAGGAGCATCCGTTGGCGCAGCGCCTCCTTCCAGTCGGGATAGCTGACGCCCCCCTTGCCGAAGAGGGCTTTGAATCCGTCATCGTTGTAATCTTTCTTGATCTCTCCGATCCGGCCGTCCAGTTCCGTGGACCCGATCTTCAACCCCAGCGTTTGGGCACGCTGTAGCATGAGCCGCTCTTCGATCATCCGCGCCAGAACCTCTTCTTTCAGAGACTCCTTTTCCTCCCTTTTCAGGACCGCCTCGCCCTTCGCCAGGGGGGCCAGTTCTTCCCGCAGACTTTGTTCGAATTCACCGCGGCGGATCTCTTCGCCGTTCACCGTCGCCACGGAGGTTTTCGACGCGCCCGTCCCGCCGCCGCAGGCCGCAAGGAGAAGGGTCAGGATGAGCAAGCTCCAGGCGGAGGCGGCTTTTTTCTGATTCAGGTAGCTAGGCATTGAATTTTTATCATTTCCTTTTAAGGTTGATCATTCAGCAGGAGTCATCTGCTTCTATGCAAAGGCAATTGATTCTCTTAGCACGGATTCCCGAACAAGTCCCGCATTAGGATAGCCCCGTCGGCCGGGACGAACCGACGCCGACCGGCAACTTTCATTTCAGCGCCCCGAGCAGCTCCCTGGCCTTGGCCAGGATCTCGTCGCCCTTGAGGTCCGGCATGGGGACGCTCAGCCGCAGATCCGGGGTCAGCTGCACCCCCCGCACCTTTCCCCGGTAGAGATCGAGGATCCGCTTCGGATCGATCGGGCTTTTCTCCTGAAGAAAAAGGGTCAGGATTTTCCCGTCGTAGCCCATCTTCTTCCCCTTCAGGGTCTGGAGTTCGTTCCGGATGCCGATCACCGCCAGGAGATTTTCCACTTCCAGGGGGAGCAGACCGTAGCAGTCCAGCAGTTCCGCCCGAATTTCGGCCAGATCCTCGTCGGCCGCGGCCAGGGAGATCTTCTTGTAGGTGATCAGCCGCTGGTGCTCGTCGGCCATGTAGGTCTCGGGGATGAAGGCCGGAATTCCCAGGTGGATCTCGGGCCGGATCTCCTCCTCCGGCGGCGTCTCGCCCTTGATCTCCCGGATCGCCTTTTCCATCAGTTCCGTGTAGAGCTCGTAGCCCACGGCCGAGACGTGGCCCGACTGGGAGGAGCCGAGGAGGTTTCCCGCCCCCCGGATCTCCAGGTCGTTGGAGGCGATCCGAAAGCCCGACCCCGGCTCGGTGAAATCCATGATGACCTGGAGGCGCTTCTGGGCGTCCCGGGAGAGCATCGCCCCTTTGGGGACCAGAAGGTAGGCGAAGGCCTCCTCCTTGGAGCGGCCCACGCGGCCCCGGATCTGGTAGAGTTGGGCCAGGCCGAACCGGTCGGCCCGGTTGACGATGATCGTGTTGGCCGACGGGATGTCCAGCCCCGAACCGATGATCGTCGTGCAGACCAGGACGTTGTCCTCCCGCCGGACGAAACGGGCCATGGCCGTTTCGATCTCCTTGGGGGTCATCTGGCCGTGGACCACGCCGACCTTGGCCTCGGGCACGAGCTTCTGGACCAGCCGCGCCATGGTGAAGATCGACCGCACCCGGTCGTGGAGGAAAAAGACCTGACCGTCCCTGGCCAGCTCCTGGCGGACGGCGTCGGCGATGATCTCTTCGTTGAATTCCAGGACATGGGTCTTGACGGGCTGCCGGTTCTCCGGGGCGGTGCTGATGATCGACAGGTCCCGCATCCCCACGAGGGAAAGGTGCAGGGTCCTTGGGATCGGCGTCGCCGAGAGGGTCAGGACGTCCACCAGGGTCCGGAGCTTCTTGAGCTTCTCCTTGTGGACCACGCCGAACCGCTGCTCCTCGTCGATGATGACGAGGCCCAGGCTCTTGAAGACCACATCTTTCTGGAGGAGTCGGTGGGTGCCGATCACGATGTCCACGGTGCCCCGTTCCAGCCCGGCCAGGATCTCCTTCACCTCTTTGGCGGTCCTAAACCGGTTGAGGACCTCGACGCGGATCGGATAGGGCTTGAGCCGCCGGGAGAAGGTTTGATGGTGCTGCTCGGCCAGGATCGTCGTCGGGACCAGGACCGCCACCTGCTTGCCGTCCAGGGCCGCACGCAAGGCCGCCCGCATGGCCACCTCGGTCTTCCCGAACCCGGCATCGCCGCAGATGAGGCGATCCATGGGCTTTTGGCCGCTCATATCCAAATGGATGTCCTCGATCGCCCGGGCCTGGTCCGGCGTCTCTTCGAACTCGAAGGAGGCGCAGAACCCTTCGTAGATCCGATCGGGGCTGGAAAAGGCGTCGCGGCTCATCACCTCCCGGGCCGCATAGAGGGAAACCAGTTCCTCGGCCATCTCGCGGACCGACTTTTTCACCTTCTCCTTGACCGCCTCCCAGGAGGTGCCGCCCAGCTTGTCCACCTTGGGGGTGAAGCCGTCGGGGCCGACGTACCGCTGGATCTGGTCGATCCGGTCCACCGGGAGGTAGAGCCGGTCCTGGTCCAGGTAGCCGATGAGGAGAAAATCGTTTTGAATCCCGCCGACCGAAAGCTTCTGCAACCCCAGGTAGCGGCCGATCCCGTGCTCGGTATGGACGACGAAGTCTCCTTCCGAAAGTTCGCCGAAGGACTTGAGAAAATAGCCTTCCCGGGCCGGACGCTGCCGCCTGCGGAGGACCTTCTTGCCGAAGATCTCCTCTTCGCTCAGAAGGACGAGTTGCAGGGCGGGAAGCGCGAACCCCGCGCTCACATGGCCCTGCCGCAGAAAAAGGCCCGGACGGTCGCCGGCGGGGTCGCTGCCGTTGAGAAAGGGGCCGGCCGCCTTGACCACGGGCAGGTCGTACCGGGAAAAGAGATGGCCCATCCGCTGCATGCATTCTTCATTGCCGCAGACCAGGGTGACCCGGCTGCCGCCGTCGATCCAGCCGCGAATCTTCCCGGCCAGAGGGAACAGGAGGCCGTCCTCTTCCTCGGGCGTCCGGGGCGGCAGACCGGGATCGATGGGCCGCTCCTGGAAAAACCGGACGCCGGCTGCTGCCTCATCATCGCCGAGCGCAAGGCCGACCAGGTCGACCCGTTGGAACCCCTGCTGGAGGGCCGGAAGTTCCGCCGCGCTCAGGGTGGAGGTGCCCTTGTCCAGGTAGAACCGTTCCCCATCGTGGGTCTTGAGCAGGAAGCGGTCGAGGTCGTTTTCGGTCTTCTCCCCGGCCTGGACGCAGGCGAGCGGGTCGTCGAAGAGCAGGAGCCCCTTTTCCGGCAGATAGTCGAAGAGGGCGCCCAACCCCTGGGTCCCGGAATCGTCGTCGCCGGCGGGGTCGTAGAAAAGGGGGTAAAACAGGGGATTGACGGAAGCGACAAGCCCCGTCCCCATCAGCTCCGCAAGTTTGTCCTTCGTCGGCCGGGGCAGTTCCAGTTCGTTGCAGCGGCGGCGGATGTTGCGGACCGCCCGCTCCCGCCGCTTTGGGGTCAGGATCGCCTCCCGGGACGGAAAGATCATGAATTCGGCCAGTTCCCTGAGGGAGCGCTGGTTTTGTTCGTCGAACTCGCGGATCGATTCCAGTTCGTCGCCGAAAAACTCCAGCCTAAAGGGATGGGCGGCCATGGGGGGGAAAAGATCGACCACGTTGCCCCGGACGCTGTACTCCCCCTTCCCTTCCACAAGGGTCACCCGGCCGTAGCCGCCTTCGGAAAGCAGCCGGCCCAGATCGTCGCGCTCCCAGGTATCGCCCACGGAGATCCATTGGGCGACCCCCTCCAGGACGGACCGCGGGATCACCTTCTGCATCAGGGCACGAACGGGAATCACGATGACGCCGGGCTCCCCGAAGAGCAGCCGGTGCAGGACCTCCAGGCGGGCCAGTTCCGTCTCCCGCTGGAAGGCGAACATATCCGTCGTGAGCCAGTCCCAGGCCGGCAGCAGGAGGACCTTTTCAGAACCAAGAAAAAAACTGAGATCCCGGGAACGCGCCTCGGCCTCTTTTTCGGTCGGGCAGACCAGGATGAGCGGCCGATGGAGCCGGTGGAAGAGAAGGGCCGTCACAAAGGCGCGGCCCGCCCCCTCCAGGCCGTGGACGGGAATCGCCGTCTCGCCGCGGGCAATCCTCTCCAGAAGATCCCGGAGGACGGGGTCGGCAGGTTGATGCAACGGATCGACGATCTTTTTCACAGGCGCCTCGGACACGAACTGGACCATCACAGGTCGAATCGCCCTTGCTAATATATCGCCTTTATTAATTCAAGCGATAAAAGCAAGGTCGATCAGCCTCCAGGGCGGCAAGACAGACGGTTGGCAGCGGAGGGCTCGCTGCACGAGGGTGGCGCAAGGCCCCGCCCCGGCTTCCTTATTGACAGGAAAGGGCGTTTTAAGATAGCGTCGGCCCAACAGAAAGGGGTAAAAAACGGATCATGATCAGCTACGAAGAAGCCTTGCAGACCATCCTGGGCGCCATCTCCCCCCTGGGACTGGAAAAGGTGAGCCTGTTCGACGCCCTGGACCGGGTGATCGGGGAAGATATCTTTGCCGGCCGGGCGATCCCGCCCAAGGACAACTCGGCCATGGACGGCTATGCCTTAAGGGCCGAGGACACAGTCGGGGCATCTAAGGAAAAGCCGATCCGGCTGGAGGTGATCGAGGACATCCCCGCCGGGACGATCCCCACGAAGATCGTCGGCCCCGGGCAGGCTGCGCGAATCATGACCGGCGCCCCGCTGCCTGCGGGGGCCGATGCAATTCTGCGGATGGAGGACACAAAAAAGGAGGGGCAAAAGGTCGCTATCTTCGTCCCGGTGACTAAAGGCCAGGACATCCGTTACCAGGGCGAGGACGTCCGCCAGGGCGAGCAGGTGATCGCCAAGGGCGACGTGATCCGCCCCGCCGAGGTCGGCATGCTCGCCTCCCTGGGGCGCTCTTTCGTCTTCGTCCACCAGAAGCCCGTGGTGGCCGTCGTCTCGACCGGCGACGAACTGGTGGACATCGACGAGCTCTCCACCCCCTGGAAGATCATCAACAGCAACGGCTATTCCCTGGCGGCCCTGGTCAAGGACTGCGGCGCCGTGCCCATGCAGATGGGCATCGCCCGGGACAAAAGGGAGGATCTGATCGAAAAATTTCAGGCCGCCCTCAGGGCCGATCTGATCCTCTCTTCGGGCGGCGTTTCGGTCGGGGACTATGACCTGGTCAAGACGATCATGAAGGAAGTGGGCAACCGGATGCAGTTCTGGCGGGTTGCCATGCGCCCGGGCCGGCCGCTCGCCTTCGGAAGCCTGGGGAATGTGCCCCTCGTGGGTCTGCCGGGCAACCCCGTGGCCTCGATGGTTTCCTTCCAGCAGTTCGTGAGGCCGGCGATCCTCAAGATGCTGGGCCACAGGAACCTCTTCCGCCGGACGATCAAGGCCCGTCTCGCCGAACCGGTGCAAAAGGGAAAGGAGGTGCGGCAGTTCATCCGAGCCCTGATCCGCCGGACGAAGGATGGCTACGAGGTGGTGACCACCGGCGACCAGGGGTCCGGAATTCTCAAATCGATGGTCCGGGCCAACGGCCTGGTCGTGATCCCCGTGGGCGTCGAAAAGGTCGCCGCCGGCGAATGGGTCACGGTCCAACTCCTGGACGACTCCCTGGACCGGATGCCGGAACCGGGGGTGTAGCGGCCGGGGCTTGTCGCTACTGGGGCTGACTAGGCTTGCCCCGTACTGAAGGCCATCAAAGCGGCAGCTTTCGAGGCCTTAAGCCACCCAGTGCTTTCCACCCCTTTCATTGCCGTCCGTTCTGTGTTATAGGATTCACACGGAAGTGCCAAGGTCACTGGTGGGCCTCCCGGACTTCAAATCCGGAGTGGGGGGCTAGTACCCTCCCAGGTGGGTTCGATTCCCATGCACTTCCGCCATTTAATTTCAAGCACTTACAAAGAGGCCTCTTTTGACGGGGGCCTTTTTGTTTGGCGGCGAACCCAAATTGTAACCATTTTGTAACCGTAGGTAGCTCTCTTGCTTGCGGGCGGCCTCTTTCAGGTCGTCCTGGTTTATAATGTTGTACCGGTCGAAGACCGAGCGGGTCTTGTGGCCCGAGATCGCCATAGCAACCCGCTCATGCACGCCGGCCCGGACCATGTTGCGCACCGCGGTCCGGCGGAAATCGTGGAACAGCCTGCCGGGAAGCAACTGGCCGCTCTTCTCGTTCCGGACCTGAATGCCCAGCCGTTTGCAGGCCCGGCGCCAGGCATCCTGAAAGTTCCGGATCTGCTGCCCCCCATTGTGGAAGACATAAGGACAGCCCAACCGTCGCTTCTTGTGCTGGGCCTTCATCACCGCGGCCAGTTCTTCGTTCAGGTACACCGTCCGGGCCTCGTCGTTCTTCGTCTCGCCCGGGTCGAGCCGGACGATACCTTGCTCCAGGTCCACCTTGTCCCAGGTCAGGTTGAGGATCTCAGCCTTCCGCCAGCCCGTGTGGTAGGCAAAAGTAACGACCGGCCTTAGATAGTCGGGCAGATCGTCGCGGAGTTTCAGGAAATCCTCATGTTCGAAGAACCCCTTCCGGGTATTCGACTCCCGGAGCATTGGGATGTAAGGCACCAACCCTACCTTCGCCGGTGTACAACGTGCCCCCAGGCGGAACATCCGCTTCAGAGCCGCCAGTTCCCGGTTGATCGAGGCGTTGGCCATTCCCGCCTCCATCCGGCGTTCGATGTATGTCTTGATCGACGCCGTGTCGATATTGACAGCCTTCGCACCGCCAAACATCTTTTCCAGGTGTTTAACAGCCAGTTCCGCTCGGTCCACACTCTTGCGCTTGTTGATCCGATAATCCGTGATCAGATCCTTTCCCAGGTCGTCAAAAGTGACCTTGTCCAGATAAATCCCCGGCAATCGCCCCTGTGCGATCTCCCCTTCCCGCGTGATCAGGAGCTTCTTGGCGACCTCCTTCTTGTCGCTGTGGCTGGACTCGTTGTAGGGCTTGCCGTTCCGGTAATACTTGATCCAATAGTTTTTTCCTCGCCTGTAGATGCATCCCACTGATGCGCCTCTCCTTTCCGGGAGCGATCGCTCTTGACCCGTTGCGGTCAGAGCCCCGGTCATCGACGATCCTATACGCCGATGCCGCCTCCCTCGTCAGAATGTCTTTCAGGCGATTCCCCATCATGGGGAAAGCGTAGCACCGGACTCACCGTTATTCAACTATTTATCAGCGATAAACCGACTTGTTTGCCTCCACGAACAGATCGAGGTCCCGGACATCCAGGAAGATCTTCCGCGCCGCCTGCGGCTTGACCACCGGGATGACGCCCGCCCAGATCAGCTCTCTCATTCCCCATTCCGAACGGCCCAAATAGGCCGCCCCTTCCTTGAGGGTAAAGAGGCGCTTGTTCGCCGGCGCACTTTTCCTCTGGGCCTTGCCCTCTGTATTCAACTTGCCGGTCATGTCACACCTGAAAATCATCCCGACGCCGCGCTTCGAATTCCGGGATCTCCTCCACGGGGATCCGGAGGCAATCCCGGAGGCGGATGGCCTTGAGGTCCCCCATGTCAATGAGGCGGTAGATCGTCCGGTCGGAGACACCGAAGTAGCGAGCCACTTCGTCGACACGGTAGTAACGACGGCCGCCAAGGCTGAAAACAGACGGCGCCGCTTGGGTTTCCTCTCGGCTGCCGCCGCGAGCCGGTAACTGGGTCATGGTGAAAACTGCCTCATGGTCTGGGGACACGCCCATTTCGGATAGATCGTTTCTCATAGAACCGATGCCCGGAACCGCCAGGGAATGACCAGTCACCCGGCCGGGCACGGGGGTTACCCTTCGGAAAATTATTTGACCCGTAAGACGCGCCGTCTCGGCATCCGTTTGGGGTTAAGACCGGCCGTCTCGACCCTTTTTCAAATCGCCCCCGGCCCCTTCCTTCCACCCTTTTTCCGGAAGCTGAATTTCGTCAAGTGTCGGGCACGGGCGGCCTTGTCGCTTGGGGATGGGCACCGCTGTTCCGGCCGCTTCTGGAACCAGGCCCGTAACTGCT
This sequence comes from Deltaproteobacteria bacterium, assembly GCA_021817825.1. GTDB lineage: Bacteria > Desulfobacterota > Syntrophia > Syntrophales > UBA5619 > JAKAFS01. Next base: position 17,295 of record JAKAFS010000076.1, read on the forward strand.
GCTCTTCAGGCAGATCCGGATCGAGGCCTGCGATCCCCTTGCGGATCACGGCCAGGCGGCTGAGCATCACGAGGGTGAAGTAGCCGGCACCGCGGCCGGCGACCCTGGCCAGTCTTCTCTGAGCCCTGATCCAGGGCCTACCCCCCTGGGTCCGGGAACGGCAGATCTCCTCGTCGGGATACCAGATCCCCTTGAGGCTTGCCGGGTCCAGTGGGCAAAGCGGCGCGAGGCAGGTCTCGAAAAGCGTACAGGTCCTGGTGCGATGCCCGGAGAGGTCCTGAACAAGGTCAGGATCATGCGTGGGCCTCGCCCCCTTGCCAGTAAGCTGGTCAGCCATGGGCCTGCCTCCCTTCCCGTCCCGGCCTGGTCAGTGAATAGCCCCGCGCCTCCAGGTCGGCGAGATAGGCCACTGGCACGCCATTCAGGTTCGACCGCTTGCACCTCCCGCAGCGGAAGACGTAGAGGCTGCGTTTCCGGAAGATGCTGATCAGGCCGGTGTCGTCACAGTCCGGGCATACCTCCCCGATATGCCGGTTTGTCCTCCGCTGGGGATGGTCCTCCAGCCACTGCTGCCAGAGTTCCCGCATGACCAGGGGCAGATTCTTGGGGAACGTCTCGTGGCGGCCCCGGATCTGCTCGCTGATCCAATCCATGGGCTCATCTGGAACATGCTTCACTGCCTGGAACCAGAGATCGAGCGTCTCCTCGCGGGGATCCCGGCGCTCGTAGTAGAAGCAGAGCCCCTTCACGAAGTTGTGGAAGACTTTTTCAACCATCGATCCAGATCTCCTTCCCCTGCAGGTGGGCCACCCCGGGACCCGCCACGGACGGCCCGGTCCTGGGCCCGGGTCAGCCAGTTGACGATGAACCGTTGCCAGTTCGATTTCCGGTTCACCGGATTTGCCGACGCCCAGGCCTCCATGCGGCGCAGTTCTGAGAGCACATCGACCGCAGGATAGGCCTTGTGCCACTGTTCGACCAGTTCCGGGGGTACTTGGTCGAAGTGGCCGGCGTCGTAATCGAAGACAATGCCTTTTCTCGCGGGACTGGATACCCGTGCCGCAGGTTTAGGCTGGCGGCGACCAGCGTC
>JAKAFS010000077.1 GCA_021817825.1 Deltaproteobacteria bacterium
TGGAGGAGGTGAAGTCCTGCCGGGTCGTGATGGTGCTCAACTGGCTGGCCAGGGTCTTGGTCTTGGTCCGCAGTGTATCCTTGGCATCATCGAGTTCCGTAATCAGCGCATTGATGCCGCTCTTGGTGACCGCAAAGGACGACCCCGTCCCCGAATAGAACGTACCGGATGCCGCATCGGTCAGGGAAAGCCCCGTGGTGGACCCATCGAACCCGGTGACCGTGATCTTGTTGTCTCCCTCGGTGTTGAAGGTTACGTCGAGGGTCTGGGTGGTGCCGCCCAGCAAATTGACGTCGCCGTAACCGGAGTCCGCGGCCATGTCATCGATCTGGCTCATGAGTTCATTGTACTGGGAGATCAGATCGTCCATGTCGCCATCAGTCTCGGCGGTGAGGCACGATTGCAGCACCGATTTGGCCGAGGAGATGAGATCGGTGATCCCCGTGATACCGTTGTTGGCCGCTTCGATGGTCTGGATGCTCTCGTTCATGTTGTCCTTCAGGGTCTGAAGGTCCGTGGCCTCCTGTAGATGCGCCTCCGAAGCAAAATAGGAAATCGGATCATCGATGGCGCTGTTGATCTTTTTGCCCGTTGTCAACTTGTATTCCGTTGCATCCATCAACGACTGGGTGGCCTTCAGGGACGAGAGGTTCTGGGACAGGGAGCTGCTTAAAGAAATACCTGACATGTTTTTTCTCCTTTTCTGGGTTTTGGGCCTGGCTTTCTGCCAGGATTTTCCGTTCGGGATCTTTTGAGGAGTGATCCCCATCTCCAAGCTGCGTGTCCGGACTCAGCCTTTGAATTTCTTATCGGCGCGCCCTTTTCCGAACTGAAGGGCAGAGTGCGATTATGACAACATTGTCATCTTTCCCCTCTTTTCAAGGAGGGAGATTCCCGTTATGATGCCGCCATGAAAGTGCTGTTTATTGAAGACGATCGCAAGATCAGCGAGTTCGTGAAGAAAGGGTTGAGGGAGCTGGGGGTTGTTGTCGATACCTGCGAAGACGGCGAAGAAGGGTTTGTCTTGGCCCTAAGCCAACCCTACGACGTCCTGCTTTTGGACATCATGCTTCCAGGGCGGGATGGACTTGCGGTCCTCCGCGAACTGCGGGAGAGGAAAAACAGTATCCCCGTGATCCTGTTGACGGCCCGCTCGGCGTTAAATGAACGGGTCGAGGGGTTGAATCTCGGCGCCGACGACTATCTCAGCAAACCCTTCTATATCGAAGAACTGCTCGCCCGAATCCATGCGGTGTCCAGGAGAAGCAACGGACTCCCCGTGAATGCCATGGAGGATGGGGACCTGGTCGTCGATCTCATCGCACGGGAAGCGAAGACGGAGCAGGGAAAGGTGGAACTGACAGCCCGGGAATTTAACCTGCTGGGGCTGCTGATGCGCTCCGCCGGCCGGGTCTATACGAGAACCCAGATCCTGGAGCATGTCTGGGGATACTGCTTCGATCCCCAGACCAATGTGGTGGACGTCTACATCCGCCGTTTGCGGGGAAAAATAGACGTCAAGGGGAAAACGTCGCGCATCGAAACGGTCCGGGGTGTGGGATACCGGTTTAACCGGCTTAACGAAGGGTAGAGTCGCTTGTTTCGCCTGAAGATTATCCTTCTTTCCTTGTTGATCTCGGGGTCGGTCCTGGTCAGCTTCGGACTCTACTTCCTCGATGTGGTCGCCAAGGTCAGCCTGGAAAGGATCGATCGCGAGATCCTGACTGTGGGGGAGGGGCAGATCCATCTCCTCCGGCCCCGCCATTACTGGCAGGAATTGGACCAGTCCCTGCGCTATATCTACGGCTCCGAACGGGCACAGGATATCATTGTGCAGGTCAAGGATGTGGATGATGCGGTCCTCTACCAATCGGCACATTGGCCCCAAGACATTTCAGAGACCGCATTTCCCGAGTTTGACCACGCTCTGGAGAGGTTCGCCATCCAGCCCCCCCCGATGGGACCTAACGGACCTGCGGGTGAGGGGCCAAAACCGCCGCAGCCGCCTGAGTACCGTCTCTTTCTGGAGAATGCGCCTCGCGCTGGGAAACCATCATCCGGTCCCGCCGTACCGCTGGTTTTAAGGAGACCCGGTCCCGCGCTCTCCCTTTCCTTTCGTTTGCCGCCGCTCCGCATCAAACAGCCCGTTTTCAAGACCCTGCGGGCGAAGGGTAAGGACTGGCGGGTCGCCATCATGGGAAATCAGTACGTGACCTTGATCTTGGGTTTCGAAATGGGACACTTTTATGCCGATGCCGCCCGTTTCCAGAAGGCCTTTCTCATCACGATCCCCATTGCCCTGTTGCTTTTGGGCGGGGGAGGATGGCTCCTGACCGATCGGGCGCTCCGGCCGATCGCCCTGATCACGCGGACCGCCGAATCCATTACGGCCCAGGGCCTTGCCCGGCGGATCCCCTCATCTACAGGTTCCAGCCGGGATCTGGCGCGGCTCGTGGAGGTGATCAATGCCATGCTGGACCGTCTGGAGAAGAGCTTCCACCAGGCCCTCCGCTTCAGCGCCGATGCGGCCCATGAATTGAAGACGCCGTTGACCATCCTCCAGGGGATTCTGGACGATGCGGTGCAGCAATCACCACTCGCTTCCGAGGAGCAGCGCAGGTACAGCGCCCTCCTCGAGGAGGTCGAGCGGCTGAAGGCCATCGTCCAGAAACTCCTGATCCTGGCCCATGCCGATGCCGGAAAGCTGGCGCTCCAGCGGGAACCCGTCGACGTCAGCGCCTTGGTGGAAGCCGCCATCGAGGATGTAGGGGCCATGGCGCCCCGTCTGCATCTGGAAGCGGAAGTCGCTCCGCAGATCGCCGCCTGGGTCGATCCGGATCTCTTCAAACAGGTGATCCTGAATCTGACCTCCAATGCCGTCAAGTATAACCGCGCGGAGGGGACTATTCGCTTTTACCTCCAGGCGGCGAGCGGCCGCATCCATTTCACCATTGCCAACACGGGCAGCGCTATTCCGGAAGAGGACAGGGAAAAGATTTTCCACCGCTTCTACCGGGTCGATAAGTCCCGGAGCAATGCCATCAGCGGCACGGGGCTGGGTTTAAGTCTGGCCCGAGAGATCATCCATGCCCATGGCGGGACCCTGAAACTCGACGCTGTGACCGGAGAGTGGGTTTCCTTTACGCTCACCTTGCCGTCTCTGGCGTAAGCCCGTAACCTCTGTAACCGTGCCCGTCTGTTCCCTCCTTTTTGCTTTCGGTAAAATGAAATTTTATTCATCAATTGTTCAGGTGATCTTTCATCCTGTTCCTGTAGGTTCACCTCCGGTCGGGGGGTATTCTGACCTCATCTTGGGGAGACAAGGAGGAGATAGGGTGATGATCGAAAAGGATGGGCTCCAAAGGCACCTACAGGTACTGGTCGTGTTGATCGCAGTCACGGTTTTTGGGGCAGGTAGTGCGTGGGGTTGGGGAGTGCTGCCCGGCCTCCCGGAAGGTTGCGGAACAGAGGGAAGTGGATTCCCTCCTTGCCCTCAGCCCATGGCATATCCCTGCCATTTTCCGCCGCCACCACCGCCTTGCGGCGAGGATGAGGAATTGCTGTCCCTGCTGATGCCACCAGAATTCCTGGAAGGAACGTGGGATGAGGAGGGTGAACCGCCCCCTTTGCCTCCGCCCGAGGCATGTCGCTGCCACTATCCTTCTCCGCCGCCATTACCCTTGTGCGGAGACGAGGATGAGGAATTGCTGATCCTGCTTACTTCACCGGAATTTCTGGAGGGAAGGTGGGAGGCAGACCCCTGGGCCATGGTTTTTATGCCGCCTCTTCCTGCCGTGAGGCCAGGCAACAGCGACGGGGTCGAATGCGGAAAGGACTGAAAGGAGATCGGAGATGTTTGAAACAGAAGAACAAGAAACGCTCAGCATTGCCACACCCATGAGAAAGACACGAAAGACCTATGATGGGTTGTTCAAGGCCAGAATCGTTTGCGAATGGATCAACGGCAAGAGAAGTCTCAAAGAACTTGCCGAATTCTATAACGTGCATCCCAATCAGATCAAGAACTGGAAATCAACGCTTCTGAAAAACGCAAACTTCGTTCTCAACGACAGGAGAAAGACAGCAGAGCGAAGGCTAGAGCAGATGGTTCTACCTTCTCTGTGAAGCAGAACCTTATCTGGAACGAAGCGCGAGATCACCTATCCCGCGTGTCAAGTTAAGGCACCTTCGCCTCTGCGATCAATTTCGTTTCGTACGAAATAAGCTTGCGGGCACTTTTCAGGGCCCTGTAATAATTTGCAGAGAGGATATGGGTGCTGATGGCGTCGATGAGACCGAGTGCACTGGGTGCTGCCTTGAGGAAAGACCGGACGTGTTGCCAATAAAGTTTATGATGGGACGGTAGATTGTCGGGGTCCAGGTACATGAGCTGAATTATAAAATAAATTTTCTGTGAGGGGGTTTGTGCCTCCCTTTCTTTCAAGATATCCTTGGCCCGCAAGACCGGTACATTATTTTCTACCAGTAGTGTCGCCGGGGAAGGCCCATTGACGATCGCTGCACCAGCGATGATCACCCGTTCCTTTGGTTTGAGAGCAATTTTCAATCCCATGGGGCGTCCATCCCTTTCACACGGTTCATGGTTCGTAGATCACTCGCAAGACGTTTCCAGTTCTAATATTACAGAGGGCCTGCCTTGTCAAGCAGACTACAGGGCGGCTATCGATCTGTGATCCCTCGTCCTAACCGGTATTGTCCATCCCGAAATCACCGCAGACAGCTCCGGCCTACGCTTCTACCCGGCGCAGGTGTCGGCAGCGGAACGCCCATCGTTCGTGTCTTCCGGCCGGTAAAGCACCAGCCACAGGCGTCTTTCGCCCCGGCAGGTCAACCGTGTCAGCTTGAGCTCGACCCTTCGCGGCGGCGCATTCGTCGTGGCCGCTGTTTCCACCCGCAGAGGAAGAATGATCCCGAACCAGGCCCTGTCCAGGGCTTGACGGACGCGTTCCCGGCACCCTTGCTCCAACAGCTCCAGAACGCTGCCGCCGGCCAGATCAAAACGGGAGCGGCCGCTCCACTCCTGTGCCGCTTCCGTAAGCCCTTCGATGCGTCCCTCGCGGTCGACCAGGAAGGCGATCTCTTCCTGGGCGCTGTACTTTTTGAGACGGTCCCGGCTGTCGCGCATCCAGCAATAGGCGGCCTTCAGGTCGGCATTGGTTTCCCGGAGTTCTTCGTTAAGCGCCTGTAGGTTCTTCCACATCTCTTTGCGCTCGGTGATGTCCCTGGCGACGTGCACGCAGCCGAGCAAACGGCCTTGCGGGTCTCTGAGCGGCGAGGTGCTCACCAGAAAGGTCCCGCCGAGGCGCTCTTCATGGACCTCCTGACGATGCTCGGATCCGTCTTTGAGCAATTGGGCATGGGGACAGAGGTCCGGCGGCGCATCGAGTCCATGGACGCACCTATAGCAGCTCTGACCGATGCACGCTTCGGGCGGCACTCCGAGCCGGTCGGCCATGGCCCGGTTGACACGGAGAATCCGGTGCTGGTTGTCGATGATCGCAATGGCGTCGGACACGGCGTCGAAGGTCAGTTCCCAGGCCCGATCCATCGCGAGGAAGTTTCCGGGCAGCAGATCCGGCTGGGGCGCCGGGAGGGTGGGGGGCTTCTTGCGCCGTTGCGGTCCGGGGGCCTTCTTCTTAAGATCCGCTGAATTCATCGACGCATGTCCTTTCGCAATAAGAGGTAGTTGAAATTTGTGAAATAGATTGCCTCTTTTTCCCCATTCGTGAAAAGATACCCACGGAAAAGGGGGACATCAAATAGGGGAACCTTTTCGTAGGTATGTCATGAAATTTAGTAAGTCGTCAAGAATCATGCTGCTCTGGGGTGCTTCAATCGGCCTCGTCGTTTATTTCTCTCTCCTTCCGCAGGCGGAGTTTCCCGTCGATTTCTGGAATGCCGACAAGGTGTATCACTGCGCCGCTTACGCGTGGCTTGCCGTGCTGCCCATGATCGGTTTTCTCATTCGCCGCTTGGCTGTATCTGCCGCGCTTGCGATGATAATTTTAGGCGCACTGCTGGAAATCGGACAGTATTATATCCCGGGCCGGGCCTTTTCGCTTCTCGACATCATGGCCAACAGCCTGGGCGTGCTGCTGGGAATCTATCTGGGGAACTGCCTCAGAAGCCGTCGCCGTTCCTGAGACTCCCTGCCGGCAGGGCTTGGGAACCCCTGTCCCCATATTTCTCCGACCAGGGGCTCTTTTCCCGGTCGGTTTTTGCTGCGCAGTCGTCCCGTCCTTGCGTCAGCCATGGGGGCGGTGGCGCCCATCGGCGCCGGTCAGGATCTCCCTCAGCTTTCGGGAGAGCGCCTCGCGCCGAAAGGGCTTTTGGAGGAAACCGTTGCATCCCCGGTCCAGGATCTCCTGGGCCTGGCCTTCGATGCTGTAGCCGCTGGCAAGCAGGACCTTGAGCGTCGGATCGATCTTGCGCAGCCGGTCAAAGGTCTCTCCGCCCGTCATTCCCGGCATGGTCATGTCCAGAATCGCCATGTCGATTTCTTGGCCTTTCTCCTGGTAGACGGCGATCGCCTCCTGACCGCTGCCGGCCGCATAGACCCGATATCCCAACGAAAGCAGGAGTTCCCGGGTAACCTCGATCACGGGTTGCTCGTCGTCGACCAACAGGATCGTCTCCGGCCCGATCGCGATTTCCGTTTCGGCCGCCTTCTCCTTCAGCACGGGCTTGTCCGAGACGGGCAGATAGAGATGGAAGGTCGTCCCCCGTCCCGGTTCGCTGAACACGTCGATCATCCCCTCGTGCCCCTTGACGATTCCGTACACCATCGCCAGTCCCAGGCCCGTTCCTCTGCCTTCGCCCATGCTCTTGGTCGTGAAGAAGGGGTCGAAGATCCGGGCGAGGGTTTCCTCATCCATTCCCTTGCCCGTATCGGTGATGGACAGTTTGACATACTGCCCCGGTTTGAACGCATAGGGCGCCGGATGGTCTTTCCCCAGCACGACGTTTTCGGTCTTCAGATGCAGTTCTCCTCCTCCCGGCATGGCCTGCCAGGCGTTTACATAGAGATTCATCAGCACCTGCTCCAGCTGGCCCTGATCGACGTCGGTGATCCAGAGGGCGCGTTCCAGGGTCCGGTGGATGGTGATCTCCTTTTTCGTTCGTCCGAACATGGAAGCGGTCTTCCGGACGATGTCGTTCATATTCGTCGGCTTCACCTCGTATCGTCCGCCTCTGGCGAAACCCAGCAACTGCTTTGTCAGATCGGCCCCGCTGGCCACCTGGCGTTCGATCCGCTTCAGCCTTTCGTAATGGGGGTGGGTGGGGTCCAGGTTCAAAAGCATCAGCGAGACGTATCCCTGGATGCCCATCAGCAGATTGTTGAAGTCATGGGCGATGCCCCCGGCCAGCGTCCCGATGGATTCCATCTTCTGGGCCTGGAGCAGTCGCGATTCGAGCGCCGCCTTTTCCGCCTCCGCCCGTTTGCGGCCCGTGATGTCCCGGGTGACGTTGAGCGTGTGGGGAACGCCGTCGAGCTCGATCAAAGAGGCCGAGGTGAGCGCGCAGAGGATCACACCGTCTTTTCGGCGGTACTTTACCTCGCGATTGCGAACCTCCCCTTGTGCTCTCGTTGCGTCCACCAGCTTCCGGCGGTCCTCCAGGTTGGCCCAGATATTGAGTTCGATGGAGGTTTTGCCGATGACCTCCTCCTCGGTATACCCCAACATCTTGGTGAAGCCTTCGTTGATCGAGACGTACCTGCCGTCGGTCACACGGGTGATGTTGATGGAATCCTGATTGGTATGAAAGGCCTTCCGGAAGAGTTCCTCGTTTTTTGTCAACGCCTCTTCGGTTTGCTTGAGCCGGATTTCCGATTTTTCCAGCGCCTTGATCCGCTGGTTGAGGCGGGCGATTTCTTCGCGCAGTTCCTGCTCTGTCCTGCTCCGGTGGTCCGTCATGTGACCTCCTTTTTGCCGGTATTCCAGGCCGGCTGAGGAAAAAGGACGCTTATCTTTGGGCGTTCGTTTTCTTCTTGTCTTAGATGCTACGAGAAGCGGTGGCCGATGTCAATGGGGGGATAGTTCGAATACCGTCCCGATTGGATGCGGACGGATTGCCGGGAAGGGGTCAGGTAAAGACCTTGCCGGGGTTGAGGATGAGGTTGGGGTCGAAGAGGTGCTTGATCGCCCGTTGGAGGCGGATATTTTCCGGGGAGAGTTCCAGGGAGAGAAAACGCTGCTTGGCGATTCCGACGCCGTGTTCGCCGGACATGGTCCCGCCCGTCTCTACGACCCGCTCCAGAATTTTCCTTATGCCCGCTTCGACCCGCTCGGTCGCCGCGGAGCTTTCGGCCGTGACGCTCAGGTGGATATTGCCGTCCCCCGCGTGGCCGAAGGCATAGATCTTCATCCCGAATTCGGCATCGTATGCGGGCAGGCAGGCGACAAACTCGGCGATCCTCCCCAGGGGAACGACAATGTCCTCATGAACGTCCAGGGGGTAATGCTCCTCGATCCGCAGCGAAACGGCCTTGCGGATCTCCCACAGGCGGTTGCGCCGCGCCGCGTCGGGCGCCATCAGAACCTCGGTCGCCCCCCCGGCGAGGCAGAGCTGGCCGATCGCTTCGATCTCCTGCTGAATCCGGTCCGGAGCGCCGTCCGTCTCGATGAGCAGCATCGCGCCTGCCCCTTTTACCTCCGGGAAGGGAAGAAGATCCCCGATCAGTGCCAGGCAACGTTCGTCGAGGAACTCCAGTGCCGACGGCGTATGGCCGCTCATCAGGATGGTCTGGATGGCTTCCATGGCCGGGCCGAGGCCGTCAAACAGCGCCACGAGCGTCGTCACCGCGGCGGGATGGGGGATGAGCCGGAGGATGAGCTTCGTGATGATCCCGAGGGTTCCTTCGGAACCGACGAGGAGTCGCGTGAGGTCGTAGCCGACGACCCCTTTGCGGGTCCGGACCCCCGTCGTGACGAGTTCTCCACTGGGAAGAACCGCCTCCAGCCCCAGGATGTAGTCGCGCGTCGTCCCGTATTTGACGCAGGCGGGGCCGCCGGCGTTGGTGGCGGCGTTTCCGCCCAGGGAGCAGGTGTCGAAGCTGGCCGGATCGGGCGGGTAAAAGAGGCCCTGCTCGCGGGCGGCGTTTTTCAAGTCGAGGTTCAGCACCCCCGGTTCGCAGAGGGCGATCATGTTCGACCGTTCGATGGTGATGATCCGGTTCATCCTTGCCAGCGACAGGACCACGCCGCCCTGGACCGGAACCGCTCCGCCGGCAAGTCCTGTTCCCAGCCCCCGCGGCGTCACGGGAAAGCGGCAGGCGTTGGCCAGCCGCAGGAGCGCCTGGATAGGCGCCGTTTCCGTCGCCTCGACGACGAGTTCGGGCCGGTGGAAGAGGTTGGGCGTTCCGTCCTTCCCGCAATCCTCCAGCTTCTGCGGATCGTCGACAAGGTGCAGACCGGGGATCGCCGCGATGCGTTTTTTGATTTCCGGGGTGATGAAGGCGTCGTTCGGCAAGGTTCAGATCCTCTGGTGTTCGAAACCGGGCAGGCGGAGCCGATTTTCCAGGCGGGCGAGAACGACGCCGGCGAGGGAGGTCAGCACCAGATAGCAGACCCCGATAATCATGAAGATCTCCGTGTACTTGAAAGAATTCGAGGCGAGAATCTTGCCCTGGCCCGTCAGCTCGATGCAGGTGATCATGTAGGCCAGGGACGAGTACTTGATCAGGTAGATGATTTCGTTGCCGCAGCCGGGGAGGGCCCGCCTGAGCGCCTGGGGGAGGATGACGGAGAAGATCATCTGGACCTTGGTGAAGCCCAGCGACTGGGCCGCCAGCATCTGGCCCCGCTTGATCGACAAGAGCGCCCCCCGGATGTACTCGGAGTGGTAGGCGCCGCTACAGAGCGAAAAGCCGAGGACTGCGGCGACGAAGGGGCTCAGGTAGATCTTGATGTAGGGGAGGCCGAAGTACCAGATGAAGAGCTGAACGACGAGCGGAATTCCCCGAAAGAGCGTCACGTAAATGTCGGCGGCGGTCCTGACGGGTCGGTTCCCGTAAACGCGGAGCACGCCGACCAGTATCCCGATGGCAAGTCCGAAGGTCGCCGAGGGGAGGATCAGTTGCAGGCTCACCCAGAACCCCTTCAGCAGGGCCGGCGCGACCTCGGCCTGGATGTAGAGCCATTCCTCCATGGTCAGCGCGTTTCCCCGTAGAGTTCGGTGATCTTGGAACAGAATTCCCTGGTCCGGGCGCATTCGGCCTGATTGAAGATCTTTTCGGGAGTTCCCCGTTCGAGGATCCGGCCATCCTCCATAAAGACGATCTCGCTCGCCAGGGAGCTGGCGAAGCCGATCTGGTGGGTGGCCATGATCATCGTCATCCCCTGTTGCCCCAGGTCGCGGATGACCGAGTGGACCTCGCCGATGAGTTCCGGGTCGAGGGCCGAGGTGGGTTCGTCCAGGAGCATCACCTTGGGGTCCATGGCGAGCGCCCGGGCGATGGAGACCCGCTGCTTCTGCCCTCCGGAAAGTTGGGCGGGGTATTTCTGTAGGTGTTCCTTGAGCCCCACCCGCTCCAACTCCCTGACGGCCCGTTCCTGGGCTTCGGACTTTCCCATCCCCCGGACCTTGATCATGCCGATCTTGACGTTCTCCAGGGCGCTCAGGTGGTCGAAGAGGTTGAAGTCCTGGAAGATCATCCCCACCTTCTGGCGGTAGGCGTAGAGGTCCCGCTTGTGGGCGTAGTGGACCTCCTGTTCGTCCAGCCAGATCCGTCCCTCGTCGGGTTTGACCAGGAAGTTGATGCACTGCAACAGCGTGCTCTTGCCGGCGCCGGAAGGGCCGATGAGGATCTTGAGGTCCCCCTTGTTCACTTCCAGCGAGGCCCCTTTGAGGACGTCCTTTTTCCCGTAGCGTTTCGAGACGTTTTCGATTCTGAGAATGGGTGCTTCCATAAAATCCTTACCGTTCCAAAAAAATCAGTGCGCCGAGTAGCCTGGGATCCGAACCTTCTCTTCCAGCAGGCGCAGCCCTTTGGTTCCGATCCAGGTCAGGACGAGAAAGATGATCCCCGCCGTGAGGTACAAAGGGAGCTGCTGGTAGGTCCGGGTGGCGACGAAGTGGGCCCGGGCCATGATCTCGGCCACGCCCAGGGCGTAGGTCACTGCCGAGTCCTTGAGCAGGATGGAATACTCGTTGGACCAGCCGGGGATCGAAAGCCTGAGGGCCTGAGGGAGGATGATGAAAACGATCGCCTTGGAATCGCTCATCCCGAGCGCCCGGGCTGCCTTGAGCTGCCCCTCCGGGAGCGACAGGATCGCTCCCCGGAAGATCTGGGACTGGTAGGCGGAGCTGATGAGACCCAAGACGATGATGGCCACCGTGAACGCCGAGAGATTGATGTCCAGCGCCGTGCAGAGGCCGAAATAAAAGAGAAACAGGAAAACCAGGAGCGGAATCCCCCGGAAGAACCAGACGTAGAGGCCGACCAGGCGGCGCAGCCACGGATGTCCGTAGACTTGTCCCACCGCCAAAGGCGCCCCGAGGGCGAACCCCAGGGCCATGGACCCGACAATGACGATCAGGGTCACGACCGACCCCTCCAGGAGGTAGGGCAGGGCGTCTTTGATGGCGATCAGCCACTCGGGCATCGAATTGAATCCCTTAAAAAAGGAAGGCCTCAGGAGCTGAGGCCTTCCATCATCCCATGAAAATTCCCGACTTGCCGGCAAAGGCGAGTCGGCGCAGCCGGAGAATCTCCTCTTGTGGCGCTTTCCGTCCGCCTGCGAGACAGGCAACGGGTGCTCAAGGGGTCATTCTCGGCCGCTCGGCCTGCTATTTATCGAGGTAGGTCTTCTTCAACTCGCCCCAGTAGGGGGACTTCATGAGTTTCTTGAGCCCTTCGTTGACCTTTTTCAAGAATTCGGCGTCTTCCTTGCGGATTGCATAGCCGAAGTCCTCGTCCGCCATCCCGAAGGTGCCCAGGATCTTGACGGGTTTCTTCTTGACCGCGTCGAGCGCCGGGGCATCGTCCATGGCCGCGGCGACGATCCGGCCGTTGAGCACGTCCTCGATCGCCAGGGGGGCGGAGTCGTACTGGACCAATTCGAACTTCTTGCCGCCCTTCTTGATCAGGTTCTCCTCGATCCATTTCGCTTCCGTCGTGCCCCTCTGGACGCCGATCTTGTTCCCGTCGGCCAGGGCCTTCTCCACAGTGATCTTGGCATCCTTCTTGGTCACCAGGACCTGCTTGATCTTCCAATAAACGGTCGAGAAGTTGACCACTTTTTTGCGCTCGTCGGTGATGCTCATGCCCGAGGCGACAATGTCGATTTTCTTGGCCTGGAGGCTGGGAATGATTCCGTCCCAATCCATGGGCTGGTGTTTGACCTTGAAGCCCTGCTCCTTGGCGATCCAGTCGAGGGCTTTCACGTCGAAGCCGTCGGGATTGCCGTTTTTATCCACAAAGGCGAAAGGCGGAAAGTTGGCATCGATTCCGTTGATGTAGACCTTCTCCGCGGCGATGGCCGGCGTTGCCGCCAGGACGCACAGTGTTGCCAACGCCAACATCCAACCCCAAAATCCTCGTTTTGTCATCAATGTTGTTCTCCTTTCTTCCGATAGTTTTTCCTTATTTCGCGACCCATTGAGATTCCCGGCGATGCGGAAAGTAGCGACGGACAAAGGAATATCGATATCCCAAGGCGGGTGAGCATAAACAAATTCCCGGGGACTGTCAAGGCAAAGGGTGGGCCGCGAATGCAGCGACCCAGGCCGACTTTTTCTGCCGCAGGAGGGCAATGCTTTTCCCCGTCAGGCGACGGGGAAAAGGTCTCGGTTCAACTCTTTGCGCACCGCCAAGCTGATGGTTTGGAGCAGATAGGGTTTCTTCACGTAACCTCCGGCTCCCAAGAGCAGCGCCTCGCGAACGCGGTCCGTTTCCGAATAGCCGCTGACGATGAGGGCCTTCTGCAAGGGGCGGAATTCCAGGAGCCGCCGGTACGTTTCCAACCCATCCATGCCGGGTTCCATGATCATGTCGAGGATCAGCAGATCCGCGGAATGGTCCTTCAGGTAAGCAATTGCTTCCTCGCCGCTGGCGGCGCTCGCTGCGTGGTAGCCCAGGCTTCTCAAAATGGTGGTGGCGATCTCCCGCTGTTCGGGGATGTCGTCCACCACCAGGATGCGCTCGCCGTTTCCGTTCCAATTCGTGGCCTCAGGAGGGGCTTCGCTCAGGATCAAGTCCTTGCGGCTGACCGGAAAATAGAGGTTGAAGGTGCTGCCTTTGCCCTTCTTGCTTTTGAGATCGATATACCCCTTGTGGTCTTTGACCGTTCCCCAGACCACTGCCAGACCCAGCCCGGTTCCGCTTTTGCCCATCACCTTCTTGGTATAGAAAGGTTCGAAAATCCGGTCCATGTCCTCGGCCGATATCCCCATGCCCGTGTCGGAAACGGTCAGCGTCACGTAGTCGCCTTCGGTGAGTTCCTCGTATCCCCGCAGGGGTCTGTCCAGGTAGCGATTGCGTGTCGAGATCGTGACGACTCCGCCGCCGGGCATCGCCTCGGCGGCGTTCAGCACGAGGTTCATCAAGGTCTTCGAGAGGTGGATGGGAGAGCCCATCATGTTGAGCAGATGCTCTTCGAGGTCGCATTCGAAGTAGACCCGGGGGTGGAGCGCCGAGAGTTTTTCGTGCTCCGGAGTCGCCAGGTATTCGGCCACGATCTGATTGAGGTTGACGACCTCTTCCACGGCGACCTCCCGCCGCGCGAGGGTGAGCAGATCCTGAACGATCGCCGCCGCCTTTTCTCCCGATTTCTGGATGTTCCGGACATAGCTCCGCAGGGGGCTGTCTTCGGGAAGCCGCATGTAAAGCAGCTCCGGATAGCTGATCAGGCCGCCCAGGATGTTGTTCAGGTCATGGGCGACGCCGCCGGCCAGGGCGCCGATCGCCTCCATGTTCTTGGCCCGCTGTAGGTGGATCTGAAGATCCTTCTTCTCTTCTTCCGCCTTTTTGGCCAGCGAGATGTCCCGGTTGTAGATCACCCAGCCCACCAGTTCCTTGGCATCGGTGTAAATCGCCCGCCCTTTTCTCCAGACCGGAAGCAAGGTCCCGTCGGCGCGCACCATCTCCACTTCGCCTTCCACATAATCCGTTTCCGGTCCCAGAGGCGTCTGGCCCGCGAAGACGGCATTGGCCTGCAAGGACAGGAAATGATCCGCCGGATTGCCCACCATCTCCTCGCGCCGATAGCCCAGCATCAACTCCTGGGTCTGGTTGCAGTCGATGATGGTCCCTTTGGCATCCAGGACCTCGACGCCGTCGGGGGCGGCTTCGAAAAGAATCCGGTAGTTTTCCCTCTTTTCCAGTGTTTCCGAAATTTCCCGGATCGTTTTATAGAGCTCGAAACTTTCCAGGGCGTTGGAACTGTTCAACAAGATGATGGAGAGCAGGGAGCGGAAGATGTCGGAGATGTTGTTGACCTGCTGATCCAGGCAACCGACGAACATTCCCCTGATGCGCGAACTGGTGGCCATGACGTGCAGGATCAGTTTGCGCGAGCCGTCTTTGGAGGTGACCATGACCGGCTTTCTTTCCCGCAGAATCCAGGAAAAGATTCCCCTGTCGATCAGAAAGGCCACCTCGTTCTGCAACAGGGTGTCGAAATTCTCCGGTTTGGAAAAGACGGGCAGGAAATCATGGGTGGCTTCGTCGACAAGCAAAAAGGTGACCCCTGCGAAAGGGATGAGCGACTGGATGCGCGCTGCCGTTTCATCGAGGATAACCTCGGTGCTGCGGAGTTTGTTGATGCTGGATTGGAAATCGCCGAGCGATGCCGCCATTTCCAGGGCGTCGGGCGTGAAGCGATTGATCTCCTCCAGGTGCTGGAGGCGTTGCTCCAGGAAGCGGATGTATTCTTTGTCGCTGCGGTTTCTTTTCATTGGCAGAAGAATTGAAAGATTTCATTCATCTGACGCTCGGCCTGGGTCGCAATCGGTTCCAGTCCATTCACCGAAAGACCCAGTTGCTTCCAGGCCGCGGGATCCAGGGGCGGTACGTGGGTGTCTCCGCTGGAACCGGTCCCCAGCGCCAGGGCCGCGATATCGGCGACATGGACGATCGCCGGTTCCAGAATGCTTTGAGAGTCGGAGGGATTATGGTGGTGCCGGACCGCGTTTTCCAGCGATTGGGGCAGCTTCCAGATCTGAAGCAGCAATGCGCCGATCCGGCTGTGGTCGCCGCCCAGATATTCCTCCTCTCCGTCGCGGAGAAGCTTTCCCGATTCCCCGGCCATCTCCAGGATGTCCGTCGCATAGCGCGGGGTGTAGTGGTAGATGATCAACCGTCCAATATCGTGAAGAATCCCGGCTACGAAGAGCCGTTCCGTGTTCTGGATGTTCCGGGTCGAGGCCAGCAGCCGCGCGATGACCC
Organism: Deltaproteobacteria bacterium; assembly: GCA_021817825.1. GTDB lineage: Bacteria > Desulfobacterota > Syntrophia > Syntrophales > UBA5619 > JAKAFS01. The sequence goes on from JAKAFS010000077.1 coordinate 15,410, forward strand.
CGCAGGCGATGCTGTGCCTCCAGAAGGACTCCATATCGATGTCCCGGCTGGAGATCCGTTTGAATTGTCCGACGATGTCGATCCCGAAGGCCAGCACGCTGAGTTGGTTCGTACCCACGATCGAAACCGCCTGGGAGAGGGAATCGATTTGGGAGGGGTAGCCGTAGAAAACGCTGTTCACCAGTTTCAGGAGACGTGCCGAAAGGCCGGTATCGGCGCTGATCAGGTCGGCGATCTCGCGGGAGGAGCTGTTGGGATTCATGATGGTTTCGTTGATCCGTTTGAAGACCGCCGGGAGAGTGGTGAGCTTGATGTCCTTTTGGATCAGTTGGTGGATGTGCGAGAAGCGATCTTCGCAGGATTCGGCGGTGCGGCCGCTCCTGCCTCTTCCGGACGAACGGCGGCCGCCGCTCGTGGTCTGCGAAGGGCGCTTTCCGGGCGGGCTTTTCGCCATTTGCGCGGCCAGGCGCTGTCGGCCGATCCGGAACAGCTCCGCAATGGCCGGATGTTCCCGGTCACAGAACAAAAAACGTTCCTGAAGCAGCGTCTCGGCGGCCTGGAGTTGTTCCGGATCGATCGCCTCGGCGGATGAAGAATCGGGATCGGTCTCGGAAGCGTCTTCGATCTCCACTTCCACGATGCCCCATATCTTGATGACCCGGATATGGGTTTCCGTCAGGATCGTTCCGGCGGGAATCAGGAGGCGTCCGTTGCGGTCCTTGACGTCTTCGCTGAGCAGCGCCTCCGGTTTTAAGTGGGATACCTTGATAATCCCCATGCCCTCGTCATTTCTCCCTAACGCAAGATGCTGCGCATATTTCACTATTTCTAACGGTATTTCAAGGAAAACTTTCATCCGGCGCCGGAGGCATCGCCGGCAAAGAACAAGGACCTCTGGTTAAAACCCAGAATGGAATTGCATTTTTTCCGTACTCTGGCTATGATGTGAACTGCGCAGGGCTGCGTAACGGAGGAAAACCGGCTTTAGGTATCCACCAAGGAGAAGAGGCCCATGGGCAAGGGCATCCTGTCACGGAAACTGATTTTTTTTGCACTGCTGTTCGTCCTGGTGGTGGTTCGGACGGGCCTGTCGGAAGGGGCGGAGTCCTTTCCCGCCCCGCGGGGCGCCGTCAACGACTTCGCCGGGGTGATTTCCGCGCCGGAGGCCGCCCGGATGGAAGCCTTGGCCGGCGAAGTGCTGGAGAAGACCGGAACGGCCCTGGTCGCCGTCACCGTGGAGACGATCGGCGACAACGACCCGAACGACTATGCCAACCGACTGTACAAGGCCTGGGGGATCGGAAAAAAAGGCGAGGACAAGGGGGTGCTGCTCTTTTTGGCCCTGAAGGAGCGACGGGTTCGGATCGAAACGGGCTATGGCGTGGAGGGAATCCTCCCCGACGGCCTCACCGGTGAGATCCTCGACCGGTATGCCCTTCCGTGGTTCAAAAAGGGGGACTACGGACGGGGATTTTTGGAGACGACGGCGGCCCTGGCTTCCGTCGTGGCAAAGGACGCGGGCGTGACCCTCACCGGAGTGCCCCGGCAGGAACCGCGGCCGGTCCGGACCGAAAAGGTGCCGGGAATTTTTCAGCTGTTGCTCCTGGCCGCGGCGGTATTTTTTCTCCTCGGCACCCGTCAGGGTCGGGCGATGCTCCCCTGGCTTCTCCTTTTGCTGATGAGCGGCGACAGGCGCGGGGGCGGCGGTTTCGGCGGTTTCGGGGGCGGCGGTTTCGGCGGTTTCGGCGGTGGATCGAGCGGCGGCGGCGGGTCGAGCCGCGGATTTTGATGAGGTGGTCAATGGCGAAAAGTCCAAAGAAACCGGAAGAGATCTTTGCGGAGCTCACCGGCGATTATCAGCGGGCCTTCGGGGCGCATCTGATTTCCATCATCCTGTTCGGCAGCGGCGCCGGGGCGGATTACCTTCCCGGAAAATCGGATCTCAATTTTCTGATCACCCTCACCGATCCGGGTATCGAGCGGCTCGATCTGGCGCTGGAACTGGTCGCCCGGTGGCAAAAACGCAAAGTGGCGATTCCCCTCTTTATGACCCGTTCGTACCTCCAGGGGGCACGGGATGCCTACCCGGTCGAGTTCCTCAATATGAAACGGCATTATGTCGTCGTTTTCGGCGAAGACGTTCTGACGGGGTTATGCTTTGATCCCTGTCATATCCGGCTCCAACTCGAACGGGAATTCCGGGGCAAGCTCCTCCACCTCCGGAGCGGCTATCTGGCTACCGAAGGGAGTGCCAGGAAGATCAGGGCGCTCATCAGCGAATCGCTGACCGCCTTCGTTTCGCTCTTTAGTGCCCTGCTCTGTTTGAAGAAGGTCGAGATCCCGGACGGCAGACGCGAGGTCTTCGCCGCCGCAGGCCAGGCCTTCGGCATCGACGTTCCCGTGTTTCTCCATTGCGAGGAGATTCGGAGCAAGACGGACCGGCTTTCTTCGGACCAGGTCCGGGCGCTCTTCAGGGACTACTTGAAAGAGATCGGCTGCCTCTGCGAACATATCGAACAAATGGTCGTGTAATTGCGGGCAGTGATAGGTTTTTCAATAAACAACCAGGAGGTACAGCATGACCAGCGGAAAGAGAAATCTGCTCATTGCCGTCATCATCGTTCTGGTGCTGGCGGGTTTCCTTTACTCCTTCTTCAAAGGGACCTATAACCAGTTCGTCAGCCTCGATGAAGCGGTCAAATCGTCTTGGGCGCAGGTGGAAAATCAGCTTCAGCGACGTTACGATCT
>JAKAFS010000078.1 GCA_021817825.1 Deltaproteobacteria bacterium
TTCTCCATGACCATGCGTTTGCTTTATCTCCTGCCCTATAGCCAGGCCCCCCAAACGGCATAGGGCGCGATAACGGTTTTGCATTGCCGTTTCACGTCCTATGCCGTCATTTTGCGACGGATATTTTTTTAAAAACGGGGCTATTATGTCTCGGAACCGTCGATCCTTCACTGAAGTGGACCGCCAGCCAAATCGTCTCTGCTGTCGGGTCCGTTTTTTCAACGCGGTGGCGTTCATGGCTGGGAATCAGGAGGTAATCGCCAGGTCGGAGATTAATGGACCGCCCATCTGCAAAACGGATTGTGGCCGTCCCTTTCAAAAGCAATACCCATTCGCGGTCTTCCTGATCGTACCAGAAACCGGTGGCTGTAGACTGGCCCCGGGAAACGATCCGCTCGATCCTGACCGTCCTCTCTCGGACCAGCGGCTCGAACCATTCCTCCGTTAGCTGCTCCGGGATATCCGAAAAAAGATTACCACTTTCGATCATGGGTTCCCTCTCAGGTCGCGTTTGCCGTTTCAGCCGCCTCCGAGCCCCAGACCATGGCTGCACCTGTCGTGCGCCGCCAGCGCATCTTCTTCGTGCCAACGAGCGGCTGTTCTCGCGGCGCTTGGCCGGGGCGTCGCTCCTCCGTCTCCTCAAGGGCGGAATTTCGCTTCGAGATGGCTCCTTCCATTTCTTGCCCGGATGGCGTGCATCACTCGATTTTAGGGCTACCATAGTATGGGAAAGTGTGCAAGCCAGACAACATTATACAACTGAATCCTTCCGTCTTTAAATGAATTTCCGGCCTGTCGCAGGAACACTTCGAAGATGATGGCTTGACATTTATAAAATATAATATATTTAATATTCCAAAATGCGGCAAGCGAATGAGCGATTGGCCCCCTGTCGATGGACGACGGAAAACATACCGCTAAAAGAGTCCGAGCAAGGGCCGCGTTTGTTGCTCTCATGGGGGATCAGTCAAAAAACGATGTGTATGGAGCGGAGATGTCCATTTATTTTACCTTTGCGCTGACCCTCTTTATGATCACGAGCGTGCAGGCAGGAAGGGTGATGGTGACCCTCTACGCACTGGAACTAGGTGCGCAGCCCGTCACGGTGGGTGTTCTGGCTGCAATATTTTCGGTGCTGCCCATGCTGCTTTCGTGGCAGATCGGCAGATTTTCGGATCGCTTCGGCGCTCGCTGGTTGCTCCTGATCGGCTCGGCCGGAGGGGCCTTCGGGATGTTGGTGCCCTATCTGTTTCCTACCATGCCCTCCCTTTACATGGCGGCCTGCATGAATGGTTTGTTGTTTGCGTTCTCCGGACCGCCCCTGCAGAATCTTGTCGGACTTCAAAGTTCGCTCCAAGACCACTCCAAGACCTTCAGCAATTACAGCTTGCTGATTTCCTGCACCAGTTTTTTGGGGCCATTGATGGCCGGATTTTCCTTCGACCATGCAGGGGCCGGTTTGGCCTGCCTGGGGCTGGCGCTGCTGTTGCTAGTGCCGCTCATGATGATCGCCCTTTGGGGCGGCATCCTTCCCAGCGGTACGCGCAGTACGCCCACCGCAGGGGGCCTTCGCGCAATGCTTTCGGAATCTGGGCTATGGAGGGTCCTGGCCGTCAGCAGTCTGCTCATCACCGGTATTGACCTCTTTCAAATCTACATGCCGATCTACGGACACAGCGTCGGATTGTCCGCATCGGCCATAGGGGTGGTGCTGGCGATGTTTTCCGTCGCTTCCTTTGTCGTTCGAACCTTCTTGCCGCGCTTGATCGCGCTCTTAACCGTGGAAAGGGTGCTTGCCTATTCGTTCCTCATCGGTGCGGTGGCGTTCACGTTGGTGCCTTTCCTGAAAAATGCCTTGAGCCTCGCCCTGGCTGCATTTTTGTTCGGCCTTGGGATGGGCTGCGGCCAGCCGATCACGATGATGCTGACATTTAGCTGTTCCGCAAAGGGCCGCTCCGGCGAAGGGATGGGCCTGCGCACGACTGTCAATCATTTTACACGCGTCATTGCCCCGGTGATTTTTGGTTCTATGGGGTCTGCATTCGGCATGCTTCCCGTTTTCTGGGCGAATGCCCTCATTCTGGCTTCGGGATCTGCGTTTGCCTCACCTGCTCGATTCGGCCGGGCAGGTGAGGGCCGCAAAGGGGATGTTGCGGAGGCGTCTGATCGCGATCGGTAGCCAAGGCCAATTGCCCTTGCGGGGGAGCCTTTATGCGCTATTATATAAAATATATTTTACGCCGAAAAGGGAAAAAGAGGTTGGGGAATAGTTGTAAAATCATGTTGTTGCTACATTTATGCAGGGATGGCGAGGAAGTCGAGAGTCTTTTTCAGCCAAAAGAATTGCTTGACATCTTTGGGCGACTGCACTATGCATACAACAACTTTATATATTATAAATTATAATTAAGGAGGCGCTATGGTAGAGACGTTCGTGACAAAAGCCAGCATGGTTTATGAATATATCAAAGACGCTATCCTGAGCGGGCAATTCCCTCCTGGGAAAAAAATTAACCCGAAGGAATTATCCCAGCAATTGAACGTAAGTCCCGTTCCTGTCCGGGAGGCCATCAACAAGCTATCGGCCGATGGTCTGATCAAGCTAACGCCTCATGTGGGTGCCTGCGTTGCCATCATAGACAAAGAGGCCGTTGAGGAGCTTCAAATGATTAGAACGGAACTGGAGTGCCTGGTGGCCAAGTTGGCAACGCCCCAGATCAGTGATGAACAGCTTAAAAAACTGGATCATATCCTGAAAGATTCCGAACGCGTCATTTTGACCGGTAAGTACGAGAAGTACCCGATATTAAACAGAAGCTTTCATTTTGGAATCCATGACTATTCCCCCTACCGCATTCTGGGGAAAATGATTCACGAAATGTATGAAAGGCTGCAATTGGTGCCTGTGCTGCCATGGACAAAGGAACGTGCGGAAAAGAGCCTGAGCGATCACCGCATGATTTTTAAGGCGCTCAGCGAACGAAATGGAGAGTTGACGAGTAAGATTTTGAAGAAACATAGCAGCGCGCCTTGGCACGCGATTCGGAAGCTGAAAAAGTAACATCAGAGGCGCGCGGAAATTCATCACGACAATTGTGGACAGACAAACAGAGAGGAGGAAGTCAGGTATGGCAAGCGATGAAGCAGTAGGTGTGAAATTTGGTCCCATGATGGTGGACTGGGAGACACGGGTAGACTTCGTGAAATTGCGCAGCGATCGGTTAAGAAAGACCAGGGAATCGATGGCTAAATTTGGGGTTGATTACCTGCTGTTGGTCAGGCAGGAGAATGGCCGTTATGTCACGGGGGTGAAGAGGCTCTATTGGCCGACTTTCACCATGGCCGGCGGTCCGGCGATCATTCTGCCGCGGGAAGGGGAGTTGGGTATCTGGGTCATCGACACCGATTTCCAGAAAGAAGCCCTCTCCTGGATTCCGGGCGACCGTTTCCGGGCGCCGCGCCGGATGGAGGTTGATTTTGAGATGGAGCTGTACGTCAAGGAGGTTCTCGAGATGTTCGGCAAGAACATCGAGAACGCCACGATCGGCGTCGATCTCTGGTCGCCCGCCATGTATAAGGTGCTGCCCCAGAAGCTCCCCAATGCCAAGTTCGTGGACGGTCAGGAAGTGATGCTGGATGCCCGCAAGATCAAGACCCCCGAGGAGATCAGCTGCATGAAGATGGCCTATGCGATCTCCGAGGCCGGGATGCATGCGGCCCGGGAGGCACTTAAACCCGGTATTCGGGAGTGCGAGCTGGTCGGCATCGCCTTCAACAAGTTCTGGCAGCTCGGCTCCGAAACCTCCCAGTGCTCCCAAGTCGTCAACTCCGGTCCCGGCAGCTATCCTTACCGCAGGGTCCATTCGGACCGGATCATCCAGGCTGGGGACATGGTCAACATGGACTTCGGGGCCTGCTTCAATAACTATTTCGGAGATTTTTGCCGCCCCTTCGTCTGCGGAAAGAGGCCCTCTGCGGAACAGCTGGACCTGCTGAAACGGGGCTATGAACTACAGCAGGAAGGGCTCCGGGAGATGAAGCCCGGCGTTACGCCGGCGGAGATCTGCAAGAAACTCGGCCGCAAGGCTCTGGGGCACAGCATCGGCATCTCGGCGCTCGAACCGCCGATGCTGCACGAGACCTTCAATGTGCCTCTCGAAGTGGGGATGACCTTCTCCGTCTACATGCCCCTGATCGGCAATCCACGGATCGGCGGGGTGCACATTGAGGATGAGATCGTGATCACCGAGACGGGTTGCGAAGTCTATTCAACCTACCCGGTCGTGGGCGTCAACGACTAACCGATACGGGCAGTAATGGGTGCATGGCCGGGGCCGGAATTTTTCCGGCCCCGGGCTCCATTAAAACGAGATAACCATTCTCAACAACATGATGACGGAGGTATTTCATGGGCAAGAGATTCAAGAGTTGTGCGGTGAATAGGGCTTGGATGTTTTTCGCGCTTCTGGGGCTGCTTTCCTTTGTCGGCCCCCAGACGGTCATGGCTCAGGATTATCCGACCAAACCGATCACGCTCATTAACCCCTTCGGACCAGGTGGACATTCAGATCTTGTCGCGAGGCCCTTGACCGGCGTGGCGAAGAAATACCTGGGACAGCCGCTGCTCATCGAGATGAAACCGGGCGGAAATGGGATTATCGGCTCGGAATTTGTCGCCAAGGCCGCACCGGACGGATATACGCTTCTTTCGACGGGCCCCGGATGGAACAGCGCGCTTCCCGCGCTGGAAGGCCGGTCCAAGGGTCCTGAAGATTTCGAGGCGGTCTGCCTGCTGAGCCAGGAGTCGACCTTCATGACCGTCCGTCCCGATTCCCCCTTCAAGACGTTGAAAGAACTGGTTGCCTATATCAAGGCCAACCCGAACAAGATCACCGTCGGCATCGGCGGGCCCTACACCACCAGTGAAACGTTCTGGCGCTGGATGACGAAGACCCAGGGGCTGAAGGTCCGGTTGGTCAAGTTCGGCGGCGGATCCCAGATGATGCTGGCCGGTCTGGGCGGGCATGTGGACGTCTTCGGCGGCTCGCCGCTATCCGTATCGGAGCAGTTCCGGGCCGGCAAGGTTAGACCCCTTGCCTATTACGGGACCAAACGCCATGAAGACTATCCGAACGTACCCACGGCAAAGGAAGAGGGGTTCAACATCGTCCTGGAGATCTGGAACGGAATCGCGGCTCCCAAGGGGACGCCCCGTCCGATCGTGAACAAATTCGCCTCCGCGGTTCAGAAGATCCTGGCAGACCCCAGTGTGAAGGAGATGATGGACAAGGCCGGGGAGCATGTCACCTATATGGGCCCCGACGACTATGCCAAGATGTGGCGCGCCGACTACCAGTTTTTCCTCACCATGAAGGACGCCTATAGCATCAAGGGCCTCGTTGAAGAGGGCAAAGAGGTAAAGAAATAGAACCCCCTGGGAGACAACCCGGCTTTCGGACCCGGTGACTCCCAAAACAGAAGAAGGATAAAGAGCGTCTCATCTGTCCGGCGGCGGGAGGGGAACTCCTCCTCTCCCTGTTGCCGGGCAGAGATGCGTAGGCCTCACGGTTGGACCGTGGGGTTCGCGGATTCGATGATCAAAAAGCGGTGCAACTAAAGGAAACCCCCTTCTTGGCTGAAGCTGCTGGGTAAAAATAGCGGAGGTTTTATCATGTTGAAGTACGGCAATGTCATTGCAAGCATCTTCTTTATTATTTTTTCCAGCGCATGCATCATCCTCTCCCTGAAGCTGCCTTTAGGCACCCCCTTGGAACCCATGCCGGGTTTTGTTCCCCTCATGGTCGGCATTTTTCTTTTGTTCATCTCTCTCATACTCCTTGTCCATGCCCTGCGGGGCAAGGAACAAAAAATGGATAAAATGGGTGAGATGTGGAAACGGCCGGCCTGGGTCGTGGCAGGTTTGCTGGTCTATAGTTTCGTCCTCGATTTTGCGGGATATATCATCGCTACAAGCCTGCTTTCATGTCTTATTTTGAGAATCTTTTCACCGAACTCCTGGTGGAAGCCCATCGCTATCGCCATCGCGGCTTCAATCGCCAGCTACCTGCTTTTTTATGGATTGCTCGATGTGAACCTTCCCAAAGGCATATTACAGAATATCATCTAGGAGGCTTGGAACACCATGGATATGGCAGGTATTATACAAGGCTTTAGCATCGCGCTGATTCCGATGAACCTCCTCTACGGATTCATCGGCGCCGTTATCGGCACGGCAGTGGGGGTCTTGCCCGGACTGGGCCCCTCGGCGACCATTGCCGTACTTTTGCCGTTGACCTATAAGCTCGATCCCGTCGGCGCCGTCATCATGATTGCCGGGATCTATTACGGGGCCATGTTCGGTGGGTCCACCACGTCGATTCTGCTCAATATACCGGGTGAAAATTCCTCCGTCGTGACGTGCATCGACGGGTATCAGATGGCCCGAAAAGGCAGAGCCGGAGCAGCCCTGGGCATGTGCGCCATCGGCTCCTTTATCGGCGGTCTCATGAGCGTTGTGGTCCTGATGTTTATATCGCCGACCCTCGCCAGCGTTGCCCTGGACTTCGGTCCGCCCGAGTATGCCTCGCTGCTGCTGCTCGGCCTGTTCATGGTGGTCTACCTTTCCTCCGGATCCATACTCAAGGGACTCATGATGATGAGTGTCGGATGCATCCTGGGGATGGTCGGTCGGGATATCTCCTTCGGGATGGAGCGGTTTACCTTCGGAAGTGACCGGCTGCTGACCGGTTTTGACTTCGTCCCCGTGGCCATGGGGCTTTACGGGATTTCTGAGGTGATCCTCAATCTGGAGCAGGATGAGGTGCGGGATGTGTTTAAGACCAGTTTGAAGGGCCTGCTGCCTAACTTAGAGGACTGGAAACGATCCTGGGCACCCATCCTGCGTGGCGGCGCTCTGGGGGCTATGATGGGGGTGCTGCCCGGAGGGGGCACCGTTATGGCCACCTTCGGCTCCTACGCCATCGAAAAAAGGCTTTCCAAGCATCCCGAGGAGTTCGGAAAGGGGGCCATCGAAGGCGTGGCAGGCCCGGAGACGTCGAACAATGCCTCGGCCACAACGGCCTTTGTCCCCCTGCTGACCCTGGGCATCCCGACCCATACGGCCATTGCGCTCATCTTTGTAGCCATGATGATCCATGGCATCCGGCCAGGTCCCTTGCTGCTCACGGAGCATCCCGAGATGTTCTGGGGGGTTATCGCCTCCATGGTGACCGGCAATGCGATGCTTGTTTTATTGAATCTACCGCTCGTCGGCGTGTGGGCCAGGATGCTGACGGTTCCCTATAAATACCTGGTACTGGTCATCATCACGGTCTGTGTCGTGGGGGCCTATAGCGTGAATTATGCGGTCTTTGACGTGGGCGCCATGGCTATTTTCGGGGTCATCGGATACCTGTTGCGGAAATTGGGATTCCCGATCTCGCCGTTGGTCCTCTCCATGATTCTGATTCCCCAGTTCGAGGCCTCCTTTCAGCAGTCGATGGTCCTGGGGATGGGCAGTCCGCAGATCTTTTTCGCGCGGCCTATCTCCGCTAGCTTTATGTCGATCATCATCCTGATCCTGCTGACACCGGCATTGAAATGGGCTTGGAAACAACGAAATCGGATTGGAAAAGCGGCTTAAACCATTTGCATCATCAGCGGATGAACTAAATTACTGAAGGAGAGTTAGGATGAATATCTTTGGTACAACTTTCAATTACGAGGCGCGGCTCAAGAAGATCAGGAAGATGATGGCCGAGCGGGATGTGGACTGCATCCTGATCCATAACTGGACCAACCAATACTACATTTCCGGGATGTATCAGCACCTGCCCTGGTACCCTCTCTCCCATTCGTTTATCACCGAGTCTCCGCTGATGATCTTCCGGGAGCACGATCCGGTCTTCCTGTGCGCCCTCATTACCGTCAATGCGATCAAGGAAGGTACGTGGATCAAGGACGTGCGGGCCCATGACCAGGGCTTCGCCAACGGTGTCCATGACGCCATTGCCAAGGTGCTCAAGGAAAAGGGATTGGAAGCAGGCAAGATCGGGGTCGAAGAAGATTGCTGCACCGTCAGCACCTATCAGAATCTACAGAAGTTCCTTCCCAAGGCGGAACTCAAGCATGCCGGAGACATCTTCTTCTGTGTCCGGGCCGTGAAGGATCCCGATGAGATCCAGCTGATCAAGGAATCGGTGGCCATCGGGGAATCGTGCCTGAAAGTGGCGATGGAGGTAGCCCAGCCGGGGGTCTCCGAGATGGAGGTGCAAAGGGCCATCGAGATGGAGATGAAGCGCCTGGGGGCGCTGCGCGAAATCGAGACCATGTGCCAGTCGGGGATCAGGACGGCCAACTACCGGGCCTTTGCCGCCGAATGGAAGAAAATCGAGAAAGACGAACTGGTCACCGTGGACCTGGGCTGTCTGTACAAGGGGTACGGTTGCGACATGACCCGCACCTGGGTGGTCGGGACCCCGAGCGATGAATATAAGAGAATCGCCCAGGATATGTACGCCGTCTACGAAAAATTCGTCGCCTTCGTGAAGCCCGGCCTGCGCTTTTCCGAGGTCTTCAATTTCGTGCGCGACGAACTGGAGAAACGAGGCTACCCGGCAACGAAGCTCTCCTTCCCCAACCAGCAGTTCGCGATCCACGGCTTGGGTCTGGGACCTTTCCATGACCCGCCCGGCAAGACCCACGGTTCCATGGTTTTTGAGCCGGGAATGGTTCTTTCGTTCCAGCCCTCGGCCCGTTATGAAACCTTCTCGATCCGGTTCGAGGACGATTTCGTTGTTGTCCCCGACGGGCTGGAATTGCTGACCACTTTCCCCCGCACGCTGATCTAGGGTGATTCCCAAGGCGGTGGAAGTCAGTCCCGGGGCACCCGCCCCGGGGCTCCAGAAGAAAGGCCTCACAAAACGCGAAAGCCCTGGAAGGGAAAAAATGATGGACAGTCAGGATAAGAAATACCGTTTTTTGCTGATTCCCGCCTTCCGGCTTCCTGCCGACAGCCGGTTTGCCCATACCCGCAATGGCCTGCCGAAAGAGCAGCAGCTGATGAACTTCGGGAACGTGGAGCCTCTGCTGGCAGACGTGGCTTGGGACCTCCATGAAGGGGCCCTGGCTACTTACGGGGATTGGGCCGTCGAGAACCGCGAGGAGTTCTGTCATGCCGCCGCCGGCCGTCTGCCCATTGTCCGCGAGGCCTGTAAAAGCGGGAAGTATAACGCCCTGGTGCTCCTGGGCGGTGGGGAACCGGGCTTTTTTGAGTCCCGCGAGATCGCCAGGAAATACGGGATACCGGTGACGTCTTGCGCCTTTTCGCAGATGCACATCGCCACCATGCTGGGCCACAAGTTCAGCGTGATCGACATCGCCGAGTCCCACAACCTGTACTACCAGGATCTGGTGGTCCGGCACCGGTTTGCCGACCGTTGCGCCTCCATCCGGAATCTCCAGTATCCCCATCCGCGACCGGGGCTGACGCCGCCCCGCTCGTTACATGAGGAAAAACAAAAGGCCCTGCGCGGCGAACCGTCTCCCGTCGTGGACCGCGCCGTCGAGGAGGCGATCGCGGCGATCGAGGAGGACGGTGCCGAGGTCATCACCTTCGGATGCTCGGGTCTGTTTTGGCTCCAACCCTTTGTCAAGAAGCGGCTGGGCGAGATTGGCTGGGAGGTCCCCGTGCTCGAAGGATACAGCTGCGCGATAACCCTGGCCAAGACCTTTGTCGATCTGGGCGTTGATTCCAGTGGGCTGGCGTTTCCCGGAGACCATCCGAAGAAATGGCGGAGGAAAAAATTATTTTAGTGAGCTTGCGTACCTTATTGCATCACTCCCTGTCGACCAACGGCGGTGCGCATGTCAATCAGAGGGTAGATGCCGAATCAGAAAGGAAACGAACATGACTGACGAGAAAAACTGGAATTGCGATAACTGGGTGGTGAGCGAGCACAATTTTGCCGAGGACGTGGTGAAGGGGTTTCACCTGGCGCCGAAGATCCAGTTCCATGACGCAACGCTGAGGGACGGCGAACAGGCGGCAGGGATCGTCTTTCGCCGCGAGGAAAAGGTGGCGATTGCCAAACTGCTCGATGAAATCGGCGTCGACCGCATCGAAGCGGGGATGCCCGCCGTTTCCCAAGAAGATGCCGACGCCATCAAGGAGATCACCTCGCTGGGACTCAAGGCGAAGATCATGGTCTTTTCACGGGCTGCCGAGGCCGACATAGACCGTGCCGTGGACTGCAAAGTCGATGGGGTGGTCATGGAGATCCCCAGCGCGGAGATCCGTTTCGTCAACCAGTTCAAATGGACAGGAGAGCAGGTCATCGAGAAGGCGGTCCAGAACATCGCCTATGCCAAGGAAAGGGGGCTTTTCGTCAATTTCTTCCCCTACGACACGACGCGGGCCAAGTTGCCCTTTCTGGAGAAACTGATCACCGCGGTCATGAAGGCAACGCCGCCCGATTCGATCACCCTCATCGACACGACCAGCTGCGCGCTGCCCGCCACCATCAAGAAACTTTACAGCTTCATGCGGAACCTCACGGATCTTCCCCTGGAGATCCATACGCACAACGACTTCGGTCTGGGCTTGGCCAATGCCTTGGCCGGCATTGAATCCGGGGCATCGACGGTGCATGGATGCATGCTGGGCCTTGGCGAGCGGTGCGGAAACGCCGCCCTCGAGGAGATCGCCATCTGCCTGAGGACCTTGTATGGCGCCAAGGTGGATCTCAAATTCGATCGACTTTACGAGGTCGCCAATGCCATCGCCCGCATGGCCAACGTCCGAATCGGCTTCAACAAGCCTTTTGTCGGCGATGTGTCCTTTACCCGCGAGGTCGGCCTGGGCATGGATGTCCTGTTCCGCAAGCCGACCACGGTATTTGCCCTCAACCCGCAGTTTATCGGCCGCAATTTTTCGGTCGTGCTGGGGAAGAAAAGCGGCAAGGAATCGATCAAGGTAAAGCTGGATGAAATCGGAGCCAGCGCTACGGATGAACAGGTTGGCGTCATGTTGGATCTGGTCAAGCGCAAGGGGATCGAAAAGAAGGCCCTGTTGACGATGGACGAATTCCAGGAAATCGTCAAGACAGTGTTGAACCAATAGTGTTTCGCCCTGCCTCTGTATGATGGCAGAGGCAGGGCATCAGCCTCTGGGGTGTCGCATGGAATACCCGCGCTGGGTGAAGGTACGGCAGAATCTGGATGGCAGCCGGGATGAGTGTCCCGCGCTGTCCGTCGAAAAGCAGCTGGTCTCCTTTGAAAAGCAGCTCTCCTTCAAAAAAGGGGATAAAATCGCCATCACGGTGGGCAGCCGCTATATCGCCAATCTGGTGCCGATCACCAAGGCCGTCGTGGATTTCATTCGATTCCGGGGGGGACAACCTTTTCTGGTTCCGGCGATGGGCAGTCATGGCGGGGCCACCGCCGAGGGGCAAACGGAGGTGCTGGCGGAATACGGATTCACTGAAGAAGCCCTGGGCGTTCCCATCCTCTCTTCCATGGACGTCGACCTGCTGGGAGAGGTCTGCGGGATCCCCGTTTTTATCGACAGGCATGCCCATGCCGCGGAGGGCATCGTCGTAATCAACCGGGTGAAGCCCCACCAGGTGTTCAAAGGAGAAATCCAGAGCGGGCTCAACAAGATGCTGGCCGTGGGACTGGGTAAGAAAAAGGGCGCCGATGCGGTTCACAGTTCCGGTCAGACCGATGTCCTGGGCACGATCGGGGACTTTATCCGGTCGAAGGTTCCCGTCCTGTTCGGGGTGGCGATTTTGGAAAACTCCTACGACGAGACGAAGGAGGTCGCCGTGGTCCTTCCCGACCGGTTCCGGGAAATCGACCGCACCTGGGTCAAGGTGTCGAGGGCCGTCATGCCCAAGATTCCCTTCCGTAACCTCGATCTGGCCATCGTCTCCGAGATGGGCAAGGATATCAGCGGGTCGGGGATGGACACCAACGTAATCGGATTCACGAGACGGATCGACACGATGGGGCAGGTTGCGGTTCCCCTGGCGGTCCTGGATTTGACGGCCAAAACGGATGGGAATGCGATCGGCATCGGTTTGGCGGATTTCACGACCGAGAGACTGGTCCGGCAGATCGACCGGCATAAGACCTACACGAATGTCCTGGCCACGGGGGTGTTTTCGGCGGGGCGGATTCCGATCACCCTCGAAAGCGAGCGCGCCATCGTGGACCTGATCCTGGGGGCGTCGGCCGTCCCCCGGGAGCCTCGGATGATCAAGATCAAGAACACCCTTGAGCTGGAGCATTTTTTTGTGACCGAGGCCCTGGTTCCCGAAGTGGAAATGAACAATGCCCTTTCTCTGGATGGGCCCTTGCTGGAGACGCGGTTTGATGATTCGGAAAATATCGTCTTCAGGTGAGTCCTGCGCATGCCAGGGACGGACGTTGAACAGGAATGCCAGGCGCAGGACCGGTCGCCGGCGCCGACTTGATGAGAAGGGCTGAAAAGGAGATTCTTCATGAGTACCGAAAAACGATTCAAAGCAGTTACATTGTGCATGTCCAGGAAGGCCTTCGATCTGGAGAAGGAAGTGCTCGCCGGAATCGGGGCCGAGCTGATCCCCTTTGATCTCAAGCCCGGGGCGGATTTTCGTCCGGTCATCCGCGATGCCGACGCCCTGCTGGTCGAGGGGGTGGATACGCTGATCACCGAAGAGGTCATCAACGGCCTCACGAAATGCAAGATCATTGTCCGTTATGCGATCGGTGTCGAAAACATCGATCTTCGCGCAGCGGAACGGAGGAACATCGTTGTCTGCAATGTTCCGGATTACTGCATCGGGGAGGTCTCCAGCCATGCCCTGACCCTGCTTTTGGCCTCGGTTCGGAAGATCGTCCAGACCGACCGACTGGTCCGGGAAGGGACCTGGAATATCCGGTCCCTGGCTCCGTTCCCGCGGCTCAGCGAGCAGACGCTGGGCATTTTGGGATACGGCAGGATCGGGCGGGCCGTCTCCGAGAGGGCGCACGCGTTCGGCTTCCGGATCCTGGCCAACGACCCCTACATTCCGGAGGAGTCGGTCGACAAAAGCAAGGTTACGCTGGTGGACCTCGATACCCTCTTGAGGGAATCCGACTACCTCACCTTGCATCTCCATCTGACCCGGGAGACCAGAAACATGATCGGCCCGGAACAGCTCCGGAAGATGAAGAAGAACGCGCTGTTGATCAATACCGCCCGGGGGGAAATCGTCGACGAAAAGGCATTGATCCGGGCGCTGGACGAAAAATGGATCGCCGGGGCGGCCCTCGACGTGTTGAGCAAAGAGCCGCCCGACAGAGACAATCCCCTGCTCAGGATGGACAACGTGCTGGTTACCCCGCATGCGGCGTGGTTTACAGAAGGGGCCTATTACGAACTGCACCGCAAAGCCGCCGAAGAGGCGGCCCGGGTCCTGCTGGGGGAGAAGGCCCATTTCCCCATGATGCTGGAACAGTAATGCCGGTCACGACCTGCCAGGCCGGCCGAAGCCCCGTAGGGGAATTTCAGGGTAAAGGCATGCTGCTGACCGGCGCGAATTTGGATGAAGAAAACATTGGATACCTAAGGAGATAACCTATGACGACAGAGATGCCGCTGAAACTGAAAATTGTAATTCCCGACTATGGCCATACGCAGGCCCTCAAGGAGGGCAAGGTCCCCATTGAAGGCGTGACGCCGGAGTTTCTGAAGGTCGAGCCGATCATTGCCGCCTACCGCCGGATGATCCGCGACGTCGAGTTCGATGCCTGCGAACTGGCGGCGACGACCTACATCGTTGCCCGGGCCTACGGGGCGCCCTTCAAGGCCTTGCCGATCTTTCTGATGCGTCGTTTTCATCACTCGGGGATCGTCTGCCGCGAGGATGCCGGCATCAAGGTTCCCAAGGACCTGGAAGGGAAAAAGGTCGGGGTCCGGGCCTATACGGTCACCACAGGGGTCTGGACCCGGGGGGTCCTGGCCAGCGAGTATGGTCTGGATCTCTCGAAAGTCACCTGGGTGGTCGATGACGAGGAGCACGTCAAAGGGTTGCAGTTGCCCGCCAACGTGGTCCATGTGGCCGAGGGAGAGTCGCTCGTCAGCATGATGGGAAGCGGCAAGATCCAGGCCGGTTTCACCTCCAATGCCGGCATCGGCCGGCAGGGCCCCCCGAAGGCCGGCTGGACGGGCGTCACCCCGCCGCCGCCGGAAATCTATCATGACCTTCTCGAAAATACGGATTCGCTGGAGGCCGCATGGTTCAAGCGCACGGGCATCTACCCGATGCACGGGCTCTTGGTCGTCAAGGATAGCCTGCTCGCCGCCCACCCCGGGCTCGCCAAGTCATTGTTCAAGGCCTTTACGGAAGCCAAGGATGAGTACTGCACCCGCTTGCGCTCCGATGAGGAGATGAATTCCCGGGAGGACAAGATCTATAAGGGGTTCATGAAATTCGTCGGCGATGATCCGCTGCCCTATGGAATCAAAGCCAACCGGTCCTCCATCGAGGCGCTGATCGACTATGCCTTCGATCAGAAGCTGATTCCCCGCCGCATGACGGTGGACGAATTGTTCGTCGATCCGGAGGCGTGAGCGACCGCCGATCCGGCCGGCATTGAACATTCAACAAAGAAAGGTAGCGTGCCATGAAGACAAAAATCATCGATATTCATCCCCATATCATCTCCACGGATACGAAGCGGTATCCGGTAGCGCCGCTGGGCGGCAAACGATCGGACTGGTCCGCGGAACAGCCGACGACGTTCGAGCAACTCATCGCCGCGATGGACGAGGCCGGGGTCGACAAAGCGGCGATCGTCCATTCCTCGACCACTTACGGCTTCGATAATTCCTATGTGGCCGATTGTGTCGCCCAGCAGCCGCAGCGGTTCGCCGGGGTGTTTTCCGTGGATATGCTGGCCGATGACGCCCCGGAAAAGATCCGTTACTGGGTAGAGGACAGGAAGCTCGGCGGTCTGCGGCTTTTCACGGTGGGCAGCACGATCAACAACAGGGAATCTTCCTGGCTGGACGATCCGCGAACGTTCCCGGGCTGGGAATGCGCCAGGGATCTGGGCATCTCGGTTTGCGTACAGATGTTCAAGGAGGGGGTGCCGCGCCTTAAGGTCATCCTCGAGAAATTCCCCAAGGTCCGGATTGTCCTCGATCACCTGATGAAACCGCCGATCGAGGACGGACCGCCCTACGCGGGGTCCGAGTTCCTGTTCGATCTGGCCCGCTACGAGAACGTGTACCTCAAGCTGACCACGAGCCAACTGCGCTCCTCGCGCAAGGGCAACGCGACGCCGGATACCTTCTTTCCCTTGCTGGTGAAGAAGTTCGGGGCCTCCCGCATCGCCTGGGGTTCCAACTATCCGGTCTGGCAGGAGTCGCTCCTGGAGATGGTAACCGAGGCGAAGTCGATTCTGGCCGTTTTGCCTGAGGATCAGCAGGATTGGATTTTCCACCGGACCGCCGAATCCCTCTATCCCGCACTAGCGGACAAATGACAAGGAGAATGCTCATGAGTGATACATCTGGAATTCTGACCCTACAGGCGCTTCTGGGGGATCACGCCCACACGTCCCTGCTGCGAAAAGGGGAGATTCACTCCCCGCGGCTGGCCTTCGAATTCGCCGACGTCAAGACCCCCAACCACGCCTTCAAGCGAGTTGTGCGCGATTTAGAGTTCGATATGGCGGAGTTGGCCATTACCACCTATCTGACGGCGAAAGCACACGGCGCCCCCCTCGTCCTGCTGCCCTTCGTCGTTGTCGGGAAATTTTGGCACATCGCGCTCATCTGCAACGCCGATCGACCGCTGGCGCCGTCCGATCTCGTCGGGCGCCGTGTCGGCATCCGGTCCTATTCGGTCACGACGTCGACCTGGGTGCGCGGCATCCTACAGAACGATTACGGCGTCGATCTCAACCGCATTCAGTGGGTGACTTTCGAAGACGCCCATGTGGCCGAAGTCACCGATCCGCCGGGGTATGAGCGTGCCCCTGCCGGCAAGACCTTGATGGGCATGCTGAAAGCAGGAGAACTGGATGCCGTGGTGACCACAGGAAACGATCTCAAGGATCCCCAAGTTCGTTCCGTCATCCCGGACCCGGTTGCGGCGGCGAAAGCCTGGTACGAAAAATACGGGGTGGTGCCGATCAACCATATGGTCGTCGTCAAGGAGTCGTTGTTGAAGGACCACCCTTGGGCGGCGGAAGAAATCTTCCGACTGCTGGCCGAAAGCAAGAAGGCCGCGGGTCCGCCTGCGGGCGCTGGACCTGACCTGGTCCCACTCGGTGTGGAAGCAAACCGGAAAGGTCTCGAAATGATCATCCGGTATGCCCATCAACAAGGGCTCATCCCCCGGCCCTATGCGGTCGACGAGCTGTTCACCGACCTGACCCGCCGGCTGGGGGCATGAACCGAAAGCGAGTTTACAAATCGGCGGGCCAATGCCCCGCCGTGAGGAGGGAACCATGATTATCGATTGCCACGGACACTACACCACCGCCCCCCAGGCGCTCGATGAATACCGTCAACGTCAGATCGAGGAGCTCAAGGATGCAGCGCATGTTCCGCGGAAAGGGACTTTGGCGATCAGTGACGACCAGATCAGGGAAAGCCTGGAAAATGCCCAGCTCAAGCTCCAGCGGGAGCGCGGGACGGATCTGACGATTTTCTCCCCGAAGGCCATCGGCATGGGCCATCACATCGGAAACGAGGCCACCAGCAAATACTGGTCGGAGCTCTGCAACGAGATGATTCACCGCGTCTGCACCCTCTATCCCGAGAACTTTGTCGGCGTCTGTCAGCTCCCCCAAAGCCCGGGTGTGCGTCCCACCAACTGCGTCGCTGAGCTGGAGCGTTGCGTCAGGGAGTTCGGCTTTATCGGCTGCAATCTGAATCCGGACCCTTCCGGCGGCTATTGGCAGGGTCCGCCCATGACCGACAAATGGTGGTACCCGCTCTACGAAAAAATGGTGGAGTTGGATGTCCCGGCGATGATCCATGTCAGCGGCTCCTGCAACCCGAATTTCCACGCCACCGGGGCGCACTATCTCAATGGGGACACCACCGTCTTCATGCAGTTGATCACCTCGAACCTGTTCAAGGACTTTCCGACCCTGAAGTTCATCATTCCCCATGGCGGAGGGGCAGTGCCCTATCACTGGGGCCGTTACCGGGGCATTGCCCAAGATCTCGGCCGGCCGCCGCTTCAGGAACTCTTGCTCGATAATGTTTTCTTCGACACCTGCGTCTACCACAAGCCGGGAATCGAACTGCTGCTCAAGGTCATTCCTGCCGACAACATTCTCTTTGCCTCGGAAATGGTCGGCGCAGTCAAAGGGATCGATCCGGAAACAGGCTTCCACTACGACCACACCAAGCGCTATATCGATGCGATCGACTGGCTGAGTGACGCAGACCGGGAGAAGATTTTTCATACGAATGTGCAGAAGGTATACCCCCGTTTTAGCACCATTCAGGGAGGATAAACAAAATGGGACTGATGACGAAAAACGAATATATCGAATCGCTCCGGAAGCTGAAGCCGACGGTGTACATGTTCGGCGAGAAGGTGGAGAACGTGGTGGACAATCCGCGTCTGCGGGCGGGAATCGAAGCGACCGGGGCCACTTATGAACTGGCGGAAGATCCGGAGTTGCGCCACCTGATCGTGACCGAAAGCAAGCTCATCGGCGAGCCGATCAACCGGTTCAACAACCCGCCGCAATCGATCGAGGACCTCGTGGCCCGCGTCAAGATGAACCGGGTGCTGGGCCGCCGGGTCGGGACCTGTTTCCAGCGCTGCACGGGCCAGGACTGCCTGGCCTCGCTGTCGGTTGCGACCTTTGATT
>JAKAFS010000079.1 GCA_021817825.1 Deltaproteobacteria bacterium
GCGGCCAACTGGCAGGAAGCGTTGAAAAATGACCGGATCAAGAAAGTGGCGCTGGCCAATCCGAAACTGGCCCCTTACGGAGCGGCGGCTCAAGAGGCGCTGAAAAAAGCACAGCTCTGGGAACCGGTGCAGCCGAAACTCGTCAATGCCCAGGACATTGCCATCTCTTTCCAGTATGCCTCGACATCGGCCGTTGACGCCGGTTTTTGCGCCCTATCGGTATCGGTGACCCCGGAAGGCAAAGTCGGTTGTTTCTTCCCCATTGCCCAGGCGCCGGACATCGTTCAATCCGCCTGCCTCTTGAAGAGAACCACAAAACGGGCAGCCGCGGAACAGTTCGCCGCCTATCTGGTTTCACCGGCAGCCCAGGAAATCAAAGCAAAATTCGGTTACAAGTAAGGTCAGCCCCAATGGTCCGGCGGCCGTAAGTCTGGATAATGACGCGTGACGCTGCCCGATTCTTTGAAATCTCTGATAAACAGGGGCAGCGGAGGCTCCGCAAAAAAGCCTCCCCTGCCCTTTGTCATCTCTGTCAACCGCGACAGGGGAGCAAATGGCTAATCGGCGCCGATCCTCACATCGGAGGCCTTGATAACGGCAAAAGCCTCTTTTTGTTCCTCTCCCCGGCCGCGGGCCGCATTGATTATGCCGCATTTGACATATTCATAGTTTAAGACTATAGAATTCGGGCGTTGAATCACCGATCGCGATCATTCGACGATCCTCGGCGGAGAAACAGGTTTTGGAACTGCATCAATTGGAATATTTTCGGATGGTCAGCCGGTTGCAGCATTTCAGCAACGCGGCCGAGCGGCTGCACGTGTCGCAGCCCTCGGTAACCGTCGCCGTCCGGAAGCTGGAAGAAGAGCTGGGGGTGCAGCTCCTGGACCGGAGTCGCAAGCGGATCGCCCTGACGCCCGAGGGACAGGTCTTTCTCCAACGCGTGGAAGACATCCTGGGCCGGGTAACGGATGCCGTGGCGGAGATGAACGATTACCGGCAACTCCAGAAGGGCTCGGTGCGGGTGGGGATCACCCCGATCATGGGCGCCGTGCTCTTCCCCTTTGCCTTTGCCCATTTCCAGAAGCAGTTTCCCCAGATGAACATTACCGTCATGGAAGAGGGGTCGCTTGCCATCCGGACCCGGCTCGAACAGGGGGAACTGGATGTCGGCATCCTGATTACCTCCAACCTCTCGGCGCACCTACAGACCGTGCCCATCACCCGGGGGCAGATCCTCGCCTGCCTGCCGCCGGGCCATCGCCTGGGACGCCTGGAGCGGATCCCCTTTGCGGCGTTGCGCGACGAGCCCCTGATCCTCTTCCGGGAAGACACCTACAGCCGGCAGATCATCCTCGAGGAGTGCGAGAAGTTCGGGTTCACGCCCCAGATCGTCTTTTCCTCGAACCAGATCGGCACGATCATGGAGCTCGTCCAACAGGGGGTGGGGATCGCCTTTTTCATCGAAGAGATCGTCCGCCGACAGCCCGACATCCTCAGCCGCCCCCTGGCCGAACCGCTCTATCTCGTGGCGGGTCTGGCCTGGAGCAGGGAGCGCTATCTGCCCAAGGCGGCCAAGACCTTCATCGATTCCTTCCGCGAGACGCTCCATTCCGCCTGAAGAAAATCGATAACTAGCAGTGATTGCGATATTTATCTTGTCATTGAAAACCGATTGCGGTATTTTTTTCCACGGCCCGGCAGAGCTGCCCGGCAGCGTCCCCACTGGCACTTGTTGAAAAAAAAGAATGTATCCGGAAACGACACCAGGGAATTCGTTTTCTCGATTCCGTAATCGAGCGGGCGGAGCTTTGCGTCCGGCGGGCCGGCCGGGGATTTTCGGATCACCGGCCTTCCGGATCATGCCCCTTGGCGGGCAGCCCGTTACAGATGAAGATCGACGTACTGCGCCAGGATTTCCTGCATCCTTGCCGGCGGCGGCGGGTTGAAATAGGCGCAGATGATCGCATGGGCGATCTCATGGGCCAGGATACGGTCGGTGATGTCGTCGATGGCGACCGAGATGGTTCGCGACCGGTGGGAATAGAAAGCGACCGGCGCCTTGCCCAGCATCCCCAGCGCCCGGTAGGCGGCGGCAACTTCCGCGCCGGTTTTGTAGAGGGAAATGGTGAATTGGAGCTTCGGCGGGTGCATGTCGAGGAGGGCGCTCACCGTTTCCACGATCTTGTCCACCCGCGATTTGGACAGCGACGGGTTTCTTTCCGGACTCTCTCCCAGAAAACTGAGGCCGCTGCCGATATTCCGCGTAAAGACATAGCGGTCCGCTTCGCTGGCGCTGATGATGGCGGCATACTGGGTCTGATAGGTCTTGGCCCCCTCCTCGGCCCCAAGGAAGGCGGGAGCAGAGAGGCTGAGAAAAAGAAACACTCCCGCGCCGAGGATGAGGGACAAGCATCCCTTCCCCCTATCGACAGGAAGATGCGGTGAAGCGGTTGACGCCATTCTATAATTTTCCAACCCTGCGGGAGGGCCTCCCCAGCGGCAATGCCGCCCCGATATCGTCGGCATCATGCCGGGATTTCTTGAGGGAGAGCCGAACAAGGGCAAAAGCGGTGGCGTCTTAGGGCTGGGGAGACGTCGTGAAGTGGTTGGCCGCATCCTGCAATTCCAGAATCCGCCGGCGCATCTCTTCGGCAGGAAGCCGGTCCCCCGGATTCCCGGCGCTCGCATCGATCAGGCGGGCCAGTTCGACAGCCTGCGCCTTGACAATCCCCATCTTGGCATCCATCACGGACGTCATTTCGTTGATGTTCTCCGCCAGCGCCTTGCACTGATCGTTCTCCCGCAATCTCATTCTGACGGTCAGGTCCCCCCTGCTGATCTCGGCGAGGTTCTTCTTGAAATGGAACAGCGGACCGGCGATTTTATGGGAAATGAAAACGATCACCGTCGTCGCGATAAGGCTGGTCACGACGATCAACCCGATGAACGAGATGAGCAGCGTCCGGAGGAAGTAGTCGTTCGTCTGGTCGAGATTGATCTCCGAGCCGTCGTAGCCGATGGTAATCGTGCCGCTGGTGTAATAGAGAAACAGACCCAGGGCGACAATCGCCGCAGCGATGAGGACGATCAGGAACTTCACGACAAAGAGGGACTGAAACCTTTTATCGATAAAGTAGTTGCGCCGTTTGTATTGCGGTCGGTCATTCATGAGCGGCCTCGTGCAATTCTTTGTAATTGATTTTAATCTTGGCTGATTTCCTTACGCCCGCCATCCATTCGGCGATCGCTTCTTGCTTTTTCGCCGCAAGGATGGAATCTTGAATTCGATTGTGAACCTCTTTCAGCGGAGGCAACGGCATGGCTTCTTTTGCCGTCACGCGGATCACGACATACTGGTCTCCCGAAGGGAACGCCTTCACTTCCCCTTCCTTCATGTCGAAGGCGTTCGCCAGCGGAGACGTTCTCACATCACCATAGAACAGGGGTCCGACATTTTCTGCGCCCGCAGGGTGTTTGCCGCTTTGCATCGCCTTTGCGATTTCATCGGCCGCCGGCTTCGTCTCCGCCTTGACGAGCAGCAGGCGCGGTTGGTACTGCATCCGCTCATATTCCTTCCGGATCTCGTCTTCGGTGACATAAAGCCGGTCCGCCCATTCTTTGTTCTTCGCATCCAGTAGTTCACGGATGAGCGTTTGCTCCCAGAAGGTCTTGATCGTCTCGACAAACCGTTCGTCCTTCGTGAGCCCTTTTTTCACGGCTTCCTGGATCATGAGCTTCTTCTCGATGAGGGTGTTCAGCCGTTCTTCGACGATACGCCGGTCCACCACCACCTGGGGATTTTGCCTGCTGTAGCGGACCACCTCTTTTTGAAGTTCCGCCTCAGAAATGGGGGCGTTGTTGACGGTCCCGACAACCTCTTGCTCTCCGTTGTTCTTCGAACCGCAGGCTGAAAACAGGAGTGTCGCAAAAGTGAAAAGACATACGATGGCCGCTCGTTTTCTCATAGACTCTCGCTTCCTGCCGTCTGTAGTGAATCGCTGGGATTTTTTCTTATTGACTTTCGGAGTATACGGATTGACGCGCTTTCCTGTCAAGGCAATTTTGCCTGTCGCAGCCCCGGGAGGATGCCTATGAAACTCGCCAAATATGTGTCAAAGCGGGACAGCGTCGCGCTTCTCGAACTGATCGACGGAAGCCTCCGCTGCCGCAACGGTGAAGATTATTGCGGCCTGCTGGAACAGCTGCAAAAACTCGTCGCGCAGGACTACGACATCTGCGCCCTCGCGCTCAAAGGCGGCCCGGGAGAAGCGGCGGCCTACGCCATCGTCGACATCGGCCGTCCGCCTGCATGGCTAACCTCCTACGTGGCCCACGCCTGGCAGACGACCGCCCCCGCCCATAAGGCGAACTTCGTCCAATCCAAACTGTCCTACTGGGCCGATGTCTTCAGGAAGTACGCCTCCCCGGAGGTCATCAGATCCTTCACCGACAATTTCGGGATCGTCAACGGCTATGTGCACGGCGTTCGCAATGCCTGCGGCAACCGAGGGACCATCCTTTGTTTCGCCGGCAAGACGGACAAAAGAGAGATTCGCAGGGAACTGATCCTGGAGCTGGCCCTGCCTCATTTTCACCAGGCCCTGGCCCGGGTGCTGAATCGGGACCGCAAAAGGCCCATCACGCTTTCGAAACGGGAACAGGAGGTCCTCAAGTGGGTCACCCAGGGCAAGAACTCCTGGGACATCTCCCAGATCCTCAATCTCAGCGAAAGGACGATCAAGTTTCATACCGGAAACATCATGAAAAAACTCGATGCCGTCAACCGAACCCATGCCGTGGCCATTGCCGTGCATGAAAATTTGATCGCTCTGGACTGACCCCGCCTCTCTCCTCGCGCCTTCCGCGCCGGCCAACCTCCCTCAGGAAATCAGACCGCCGGCCCGCCCACCTGTCCGATCGGACAGGTTGCCAGATCCGGCCCGCCTGACATAGAAGAGATCGCTGGCAATATCAAAACCTTAGTGCCAAATTTTTGCAAAGAATATTTTGACACCGCTGAACGACGGTGCTATAGGAAACGAACGTTTGGAGTGAGGTCATTTCTTTTGTAACACTGCGGCGATTGTCCTGCAGGCAAAGCCGGATGTTTATTGAAAGAGGCGTTACGATGGAACACAGATCATTCGCGACAAGCTCCCTGGATTTCTTCTTCAGCGCCCGGCCCGGAATCTTCCCGGCCGCACGGGCCCTGCACAGCCAACCATCTCTTTCCGAGATTTTTCCCGAAGCGATCTGTAAGTCGGCAGCGGTCCTGTTTTTTCAGCATCAGCGGTAAACCCGGTTTTGCATGACGCACAGGCTTTTTCGCCCTGCGCCGTCATCTTTGATTTTTTATTCGGCAAAAGGGCAGGATACCGGCACTTCGGTATTCTGGAACGGCAAGCAACTCCTTTGAAACAGGCATCGGTTATCAACATTGCAGTCGCTTATGCTGCCGGTAAGGCCGTTTACTCAGTACCCTGTAACTGAGAGGCCGGAGGTGTACCCTGATAGACATGCACTGCCACATCCTGCCGGGCATCGACGACGGCCCTAAAACGGTGGACGACGCCCTGGCGATGTGCCGGATTGCGGTGGAAGACGGCATTCATACGATCGTGGCGACCCCCCACTGCTACAAAGGCCGCTACGCAAACGACGCCTCGACCATCCTGCCGGCATACGAGCTCCTGCAGCGCCGGATCCGCGAGGAGGGCCTCGACCTCAACCTCCAGGTTGCCGGCGACATGCACATCGATCCGGACCTTCCCGCCTTTCTGAAGGACAACCCGCCGCTCTGCGCCGGCGGGCGCTTCGTTCTGGTCGAACTGCCTTCCGAGTCCATCCCCCGCTTCGTCGGCGAATTTTTGTTTTCCCTGCGCGTGGCGGGCTTTACGCCGATTCTCACCCACCCCGAGCGGAACCGCATGATCCAGCGCCGGCCCGCCTTGGTGGAAGAATGGATAAAAGGCGGCACATTCATGCAGGTGACGGCCATGAGCCTCACCGGCGAATTCGGCGCTGAGGCGCAGAACGCCGCATTCGCGCTTTTGGACCGGGGAGACGTGCATTTCGTGGCAACCGACGCCCACTCGGCGACCTGGCGCCGGCCCGTGCTCTCCAAGGCGGCCGAACTCCTCCGGGGGCGGGTCGGGGAAAAGAAGGCGCGCTGTTTGGTGAAAGAAAACCCCCATCGGATTCTCGCCGGAGAGAATCCCCTGGCGTGCGCATCCGTTTACAGCAGTTGAGATTTACTTGAAAATCTTCCGGCGTTGGACTATCGAATAAGGATACTTTTCAACGTTCGTTGCCGCTATTCGACAGATCCGTTGTCTCAACCGTATATCGATCATTTCAGGGAGGACATCATGAAAAGGAACAGAAAGGACGTTATGCGCAAGTTTGTGTTCATCGTGCTCACTCTAACATTATTATTTGCATCCGGTCCGGTCTTCGCTCAGGGCGCCGGGGCCACGCAGGGGCAGGTCGCCATGGACCTGGCGGTGCTCCTGAATCTTAATCTTCCCCCGGGAGCGACCCAGGCGGACGCCATCAGTGCACTGGCGGCCGTGGGAATCGCACCGGCCGGAGGCTGGTCTGCCGGCGCCGCTGCGGACAGCGGCTTTATCGGCGCACTTTACACTTCCGTTCAGGCTGCGGAAACGGCGGGCAGGGTCTCTACCGGAACGCTGGGCAGCGCCTCGGCCGTCGTGGCCTATGCGGCGACCCAGGCGGGGATCTCCGGAACCATGGCGGTCAACGCCATTGTCGGCGCCGGCGGCAATCAGAGCCAGGCCAATACGGGAGCGGCGTCCGGAAGCGCCGTCTTTGGCTATAGCCCGGCCGGTGGCGGCGCGGGCGCGGGCGGCACGGGATTCGGTCCCGGAACCGGCGGCGGTCCCGGAGGAGGCGGCGGCGGCGGCGGAGTCAACCCCTCCCCCAGCCGATAGCCGGCGGATTCGGCTTTTCCGGTTTTCCACGTTTCCACATGAATATTGGCTATTCAGAGAGGTAGAACATGAAAAAGAATTTGATTATCCCTGCGATCTGCATGGTCTTTATTTTCACGGCCGTTCACGCCTGGGGACAGACCCAGCCGACGGGGCAGGGCAACATCAAGCTCGGTCCGCTGGAAATCCACCCCTCGTTGGGCCTGATGGAAACCTACACGGACAACGTCTACAAGAGCTTCGACGGCAAGAATAAGGAGCGCGACTGGATTACCACCGTCTCCCCGGGGCTGGAACTGGTCCTGCCCCTGAGCCGTCACAACTTTCGACTCGGCTATCTGGCCGACATCCACCGGTACGCGGACTTCAAGGAAAACAACTACGTCAGCCAGACCGCCAACGGCAGCCTGAACTTCGATTTTCCCGGCGGGCTGCTCTTTACGGTCAGCGACAAATTCATGGATTCCGAAGTAACCCGCAAATGGGTCGAGCAGCCGGGCCTTTCCGGCTCGGCCGATCCCTACCGCGCGCTTCCCTTCCGGTCGAACGACTTTCTGACCAAGGCCAAATACAGCTTTGCGGACCGCTGGGCCGCCGCCGCCTGGTACAACAACTACAAGTACAGCTACAACCACGAGTACGACCGCAACGGCGACTACGACCGCAATCTCTTCGGCGGATCGGTGTTCTATCGCTTCACGCCCAAGACGGATTTCCTCGTGGAGTACACGCATTCCAAGGTCGATTACCCCAAGAGCACCGCCTTCGACAACAAGAACGACACGGCCTATGTGGGTCTCGGCTTCGATCCCACGGCGAAGATCAACGGCTACCTGAAGGTCGGTTGGACGCAGAAGAAATACGACGTGCCCAACGCGCAGGGGGAGGACAAGTTCAACAAGTTCGCCACGCAGATCGACCTGGCCTACAACCTGACGCCCTACGACGTAATCAGCCTCAAGGGGTCCAGGACCATCGAGGAGGACATCGACACGAACGCCGCCTACACCCGCGACTACTACTCCCTGGGCTACAGCCACATCCTGTCGATGAACGAGAAGATCCGCCTCTTCGGCCTTGTCGGGTACGGAATGAACAAGTTCGAAGGCGCCGGGACCGACGCGGACGGCACCAGCAAGGTACGGGACGAAAAACTCTATAGCGGAACGCTCGGCGTGGACTATGCCATGCGGCGCTGGCTGACCTTCAACCTGAGCTACACCTACACCAATCGGGACTCCAACTTCATCCGCTACGACTACAAGGAGAACAGCGCATTTCTCAAAGCCACCATCTCGTTTTAAGCGACGATGAGAAAAAGGAAGGAAACGGAAGATCGTCAATGGACATAACGCCCTCTGAAGAGGTTGTGCGGGCCGCCGGACAAGAGGGCCCGCACCGGATGCATCATGAGGACAGAGCGGCACGGGGTGAAAAAAAGCCCCCTCAACGGGCCGGCAAACGCCGGACGGCGATGGGGCTCTTTTTTTCTCTCCTGGCTTTGTGCCTCATTTCCTTTTTTTCCCCCCCGCCGCTCCGGGCCCAGGGAGACTACCTGATCGGCAAGGAAGATCTCCTGGAAATCATCGTCTGGGGTCATGAGGACCTCAAGCGGATCATGCCCGTTTCCCTCGAAGGGATGATCTCCTTTCCGCTCATCGGCGAGGTCAAGGCGGCGGGCGTTTCCGCCACGAGCCTGGAAAAGGCGATCGCGGCCAAGTTGGGGGACGGCTTTGTCGTCGATCCCCAGGTCACGGTCACGGTGAAGGAGTACAAGAGCCAGCGGGTCTTCCTCATCGGCGAGGTCAACAAACCCGGCACCTATCCCGTGACAAGGGAGAACAACATCCTCTATGTCCTTTCCCAGGCCGGCGGGCCGACCAAGGACGCGGGCGACGAGGTGGTGATCGTGCGGCCCGGCAAGCCCGTCGACCACGCCCTGACCCTCGCCGAGGCGGAACAGCGCCGCGACCAGATCATCAAGGTGAACCTCCGCGACGCCCTGGCCGGCGACAAGCAGAGCAACATCGCCATCCGCGACGGCGACTCCATCGTCGTTCCCCAGATGCCCTTCTTTTTCGTCATGGGCGAGGTCAAGTCGCCCGGCAAGTACAATCTCGAACGGGGCACGACGGTCCTGATGGCCATCAGCATCGGCGGCGGCCTCACCGCCAAAGCGGCCTCCAACCGCGCCCTGATCACCCGGGAGTCGGGCGGCAAGAAGATCGAGATCAAGGCCGGCATGGAAGCGCCGGTGCTGCCCGGCGACACCATCGTCGTTCCCGAGAGCTTCTGGTAATTAAGAATACTCCTGAAGGAAATCCTATGCTTGCAAATCAGAAAGCCCCGATGATGGAAGAGCTTCACCTGCTCGACTACTGGCGCACGATCGTCAAGCGCCGCCTGCTGATCCTTACCTGCCTGCTCACGGTCCTCACGGCGGCGGTCATCTACCTCTTCACGGCCGTGCCCGTTTACCGGGGCACCACCCAGATCCTCATCGAGCGCGCCAATCCCAACATCCTCTCGGCCCAGGAGATGTTCGCCATCGACCCCTCGGGCCAGGACTTCTACCAGACACAGTACAAGGTCTTGGAATCACGGGCGATTGCCAGAGACGTGATCGGCCGGCTGCGCCTGGAGAGCAACCCTGAGTACAAGGCCGCCGAGGGCGGATTTTCGCTCCGGGGACTGCTCTCCGGCCTGCTCGCCAAGAAGCCCCCGGCGGAGGGAGATTCCCTCCCCGGCGACGCCCTTTCGGCCATGAAGCCCGAGGCTGACACCGGTCTCGTAAGCGCGTTCCAGTCCCGCTTGAAGATCAGCCCGGTCCGCAACAGCCGCATCGTGGAGATCAACTTCGAATCCATCGATCCGCGCCTCGCGGCTCTCGGCGCCAACACGGTCGCCCAGGCCTATATCGACTGGAACCTGGGCCTCCGGATCAAGAGCTCCCAGTCCGCTTCGGTGTTCCTGGACGAGCAGGTCAAGCAGGCCAAGCAGAAGATGGAGGCCTCCGAGCAGGCGATCCAGCAGTACCGGGAGAAGTACGGCGTCTCCATCATGACCAACAAGACCGACAGCGGCCAGCAGAGCCAGGATATCAGCCGCCAGCGGCTCAGCCAGGTCAGCACCCAGCTCATGGAGTCCACCAACCGCCGCATGGAGGCGGAGATCAAATACAACAAGGCCCTCGACCTCGTCAAAAACCCGGAGTCCGCCGACAGCATTCCCGAAGTCGCCATGAACCCGATCATCATCTCCATGAAGGACAAGGAGGTGCAGATGATCCGGGAACGGACCGTGAAGGCCGGCAAGTACGGGCCCAAGCACCCCGAGATGGTCGCCCTCAACCAGGAGCTCGATAATCTCCGGGCCCTCAAAAAGAAGGAGATCCAGAATATCGTGGACTCTCTGAAGGCGAACTACGACGTCGCCCTGAAGCAGGAGCGGGCCCTCACCCAGGCCCTGCGGGCGAGCGAAGGGGAGACGATCAGCCGCGACAAGATCGCCATCCAGTTCCAGGTGCTCCAGCAGGAGGCGGAATCCAACCGCCAGCTCTACGACCTCTTGCTCAAGCGCCTCAAGGAGAGCAGCGTCACCGAGGAGAACCGGACGGTCAACATCTATATCGTCGACCGGGCCGAGGTGCCCACCACTGCCGTGCGGCCCAAGAAGGCCATGGGGCTGCTCATCGCCCTCGTTCTGGGGCTCGGCCTCGGGCTCGGGTTGGCCTTCTTTGTCGAGTACCTCGACGACACGTTGAAATCGCCGGAGGATCTGGAGCGCCATTTAAGCCTGCCCTACCTGGGATCGCTGCCCCACTTCGACTTCAAGACGGAAGCCGAAGGAGGCTCGGACCTCCTCGTCCTGGACGATCCGCGATCCCAGGCGGCCGAGTCCTACCGGGGGCTCCGCACCGGAATCCTCTTCTCCACGCCCGACCGCTCGCCCCGCACCATCTTGGTGACCAGCGCCACCGCCTCGGAGGGCAAGACGATCACCTCGGTCAACATCGCCCTGGTCATGGCGAGCGCCGGCGAGCGGACGCTCCTGGTGGACCTCGACATGCGGCGGCCCCGCCTCCACAAGAGCCTGAAAGTCTCGAACGAACGGGGCGTCTCCAACATCCTGGTCGGCGACAGCGACTGGCGGACCTTTGTCCAGCAGACCCCGGTGGCGAATCTCCACTTCATCTCCTCCGGGCCGATCGCCCCCAACCCGGCGGAACTGATTGCCTCCGAACGGATGAAGAGCCTCATCCACGAATGGGCGGAGGCCTACGACCGGGTCATCATCGACACCGCCCCGATCACCGCGGTCACGGACCCGGTGCTCCTGTCGCGCCTCGTGGACGGCACGGTGATCCTGATCCAGGCCGGCGGCACCAGCCGCCGCATCATCGCCGCGGGCATCCGCCAGATCCAGGCGATCCAGGGCCGCGTCCTCGGCGCCATCCTCAACAATGTGGACACCCACCAGGGAGGCTACTACTACCAGTACTACAAGCACTACTACTACGGCGAAGGCGACAAGAGCGGCAAGAAGAAAACCCAAAGGCATCACAAAAAAGAAAAAATCTGAGACGCAGCGTTTGCAAACCACCCTGCGCCCTTCTAAGGAAAACCGGGACTGCATCCTTTGAAAAACCAAAGACAGCGCCCTTTGAGCACCAGGAAAACGGGGACTGCGCCCTTCTGAGGAAAACCGGGACTGCGCCCTTTTTTCCCGCAGGGAAAATGGGGCGCTGTCCCGGTTTTCCGACGCCGCAGCTGCCGACTTGAAAGCCCATCGCGCCGATACGGAGGCACACCCCCCAGTCTACCGCATCAAGGAATAAACAGGGGAATCCGTCCCCTGTTTCCGAAAAAAGCTTGTTCGGTCACACTAAGTGTGATACTTCCCACCTGGACATCCTGATCGCAAAAGGTCAGATGGTGGAGGTCAAAAGCAATGACGAAAAAGTATCGAAGTGATGCGTTCGCCGCAATCCATGAAACCATGGATACGCTGCACGAAATCGGCGCGATCGATAAGAAAACAATGCGCGAGTTCGACGAGGCTTGCTTGACCGCGGTTCGCGTGCTCAGCCCCGAGGAGATCAAAACCATACGTCTGCGTGAGCGCATTTCGCAGCCGGTCTTTGCACGATATCTGAATGTCTCTAAGAACCTCGTTTCGGATTGGGAACGGGGTGTCAAGAAACCCGGCGGCCCGGCCTTACGCCTGCTAACGGTGATCGGAGAAAAAGGTCTGAAGATAATTGCATAAAAAATGGGGAGCTGTCTCCTCATTTTCCGCCCCCACAATTTGGAGGTGAAGCCATGAAAAAGGAAATATCTGAAGCCCTGATGGACTTCTAGGAGGTTAAAAATGAATACCTTGAAGCAGGAAGCATTGACGGCAATCGCACAACTTCCGGAGACAGCCGACGTAGATACGATGATGTACAGGCTCTATGTGATAGATAAGGTTATGAAAGGAAGAGAAGCCGTTGAAAAAGGCGAGGCGATATCCGCGGAAGATCTGAAGCGAGAAATCGAATCGTGGTAATCTGGGCCAAGCCTGCAAAGTCGGATTTGAGGGCAATTCACGACTTTATTGCCTCCGACTCCAAATATTATGCGAAAAAAGTGGTCCAGGATATCGTTCATAGAACGAACATCCTGCAAGAATCCCCCCGGATCGGCAGAAAGGCGCCGGAGATAGACGATGAAAACATAAGGGAAATATTCGCTTATTCATACCGTATTCTCTACGAGATCAAATCGGAGAATGTATACATCATCGGGATCATTCACGGCAGACGAGATTTTACATCGACCCATGTGTACAGAGTCAAAGAAACCGAA
This sequence comes from Deltaproteobacteria bacterium, assembly GCA_021817825.1. Taxonomy (GTDB): domain Bacteria; phylum Desulfobacterota; class Syntrophia; order Syntrophales; family UBA5619; genus JAKAFS01. The sequence continues at coordinate 12,803 of JAKAFS010000079.1, forward strand.
TAGGGGCTCTATCCTCCCATTTCCCAAGGACTGCGCCCTTCTGAGGAAAACCGGGACTGCGCCCTTTTTTCACCCCAACCCCCACCCCAAAAACCCATAGGAAGGAGGAGACACAATGGCTACTACAGAAACGGCAACCGCGGTTTATGAGAAGGGCCGGCTGTACACCCTTCCCATCGGCAACATCCAACCTGACCCCAACCAGCCCCGGAAGTACTTCGACCAGGAGGGGCTGGCCGAACTCAGCCAGTCGATCGCGGACAAAGGCGTTCTCCAGCCGATCCTCGTCCGGGTCAATGAGGGAAATGCCATCGTCCTTGTCGCCGGCGAGCGGCGGCTCATGGCTGCCCAAGCCGCAGGCCTCACCGAGATCCCCGCTCTTTTCGTCGACGAGAACCCCGCAGAAGTCGCCCTGATCGAAAATTCCCTCCGGGAAAATCTCACCGCCGTCGAAGAGGCCGAGGCAGCCGGCCGCCTCATCACCGAACTCAACTACACCCAGGCTCAGGTCGCCAAGATCCTCGGCAAGAAGCAGCAGACCGTGAACGACATCCTCTCCCTGAACCGCCTGCCCGCCCAGATCCGCGACGAATGCCGGGTCAATCCTGTCTGCCCCCGCCGGGTGCTCGTGGAGATCGCCCGCAAGAAGCAGGAACGGTCCATGCTGAGCCTCTACGCCAAGTACAAGGAAAAGGGACTGACCAGCGATGAGGTCCGCCAGGCCGCGAAAAGGGAAAAGACCGAAAAGACGCCCGACGAACTGGCCGCCGATCTGATCACCGGCATCTCAGCCCTGCTTTCCCGCCTGGAGAAGGTTGAATGGTTTGACATCTCCAGCGACGGCCGCACCCATATCCAGGAGGCCTTCGCCACCCTGGACGAGGCTATTACCACACGAATCAACAGCCGCAACCTGGCCTGAGCCCCCGCTGTCCGACCCGCTCTGTCATTACTCCGAAAATAGCGTGGTGCCCACCGGGCATGGGTGCCGCGAAAGTGTACAGAGTCAAAGAAACCTAATCGGGGCTCCGTCCCCCCATTTTCCATAATCTGCGGCATTTGATTCCGAGATTTACGTTGTTAAATTCCGAGATTTACGATACGGTGGCGGCTATGAATGCAACCTCGCTTTACCCACGAACCATCGAGCCGCGCATCGCTGAAGCCTTGCAGGACACGCCCGTAGTCCTGCTGGCCGGCCCTCGTCAGGCAGGCAAGACCACGCTGGTGCGCCGAATCGCAGAGAAACAGGGGCTGCGCTACCTCACTCTTGATGATGAGTTGACACTATTGTCGGCCCGGGAAGACCCCGTCGGTATGATCCGCAGCATAGATAGGGCGGTGATCGATGAAATCCAACGTGCGCCCCAGTTGCTGTTGGCCATCAAAAAAAGCGTGGACCAAGATCGACGTCCCGGACGTTTCCTTTTGACCGGCTCGGCTAACCTGATGGCGTTGCCAACCGTGGCTGATTCGCTGGCCGGCCGGATGGAAACCTTATCCCTGTTACCCTTGTCGCAGAGCGAAATTGAGTCCTGTTCAACGAACTGGATGGATGCGGCTTTTGCAGGGCGAATCCTCCAAACAGCGCAGCTCACCTTGGGTGACGATCTTATCGAGCGGGTGCTGCGCGGCGGTTATCCTGAAGCTGTTTTAAGGGCATCTGCCAAGCGCCGATCGGCATGGGCACGACAGTATATCGATGCCATCATTCAGCGGGATGTTCGCGATGTGGCAGGTATCGAGAAGCTGGATCAGTTGCCGCGCTTTCTGCGTGCCTTGGCGCAGACGGCCGGACGGATGTGCAACTACTCCCAGCTCGGCGGCCAAGTGGGGCTGGATGGCAAGACAGCGTCTCGTTATGTCGGCGTTTTCGAGCGGATGTACCTGCTCAAGCGCATCGACGCCTGGTCCCGCAACCGGCTCAATCGTGTGGTCAAGACCCCAAAGCTCCAGTTCATCGATTCCGGCCTGCTGGCTACGCTGCTTGATTTGACAGCTGAGCAGGTGCAGCAGGATCGCACGCGGTTTGGCAATGTGCTCGAAACCTTTGTGTTTGGTGAATTGTTCAAACATGTGACCACGGCGGATGATGACTACCGCCTGATGTACTACCGCGATGCCGATAAGTTCGAGGTCGATGTCGTAATCGAGAATGCCGCTGGGAAGCTGGTGTGCGTTGAGGTGAAAGCCGCAGCGACCATCAAAGAAAGTGACCTGCGCGGCCTAAAAAAACTCGCCGGTATCGCGGGAGCTCAATTCAAGATGGGCGTGCTGCTTTACGACGGCACGGAAACAATGCCACTGGGCGACGGAATCTGGGCCGCGCCCTTATCGACCCTGTGGGGCGCGTAACTTTAAAGCCCAGACATCCAACCTGCCCCCAACCGCCCCGCAAGTACTTCGATCAGCAGGGGCTGACCAGCGACGAGGTCCGCCAGGCCGCGAAAAGAGAAAAGACCGAAAAGACGCCCGACGAACTGGCCGCCGATCTGATCACCGGCATCTCGGCCCTGCTTTCCCGGCTGGAGAAGGTTGAATGGTTCGACATCTCCAGCGACGGCCGCACCCATATCCAGGAGGCCTTCGCCACCCTGGACGAAGCCTTCACCACCAGGATCAACAGCCGCAACCTGGCCTGAAAATAATAGGGGAGCTGTCCCCCTATTAACGCAAAATGCGAAGGCAGTCGTTAAAATAAATAATACTATCAATATGTTAACTATTACCGGCGCGCCGGTAATCTCTCAAAGGAGCACCTGCCTCCTTGCCTGCTTTTGGTCTTTTTCGTTTTTTTTGTCATTCCCGCACCCACCACCGTCATTCCCGCGGAAGCGGGAATCCATTAAGATTATAAAGGCCTTGATTCCCGCTTCCGCATGAATTACAAAAGAGACCTTATGCCGAAAAATTCAAAGGTCTCCAGAAAGGTATCATGAAAAACATCCCATCTCTCATTGATTCCCGTGAAGCCAGGCTCGCCGTCATCGGTTTGGGATATGTCGGGCTCCCGCTGGCGGTGGAATTCGGCAAGCAGTTTCCCGTCACTGGCTTCGATCTGAACCCCGACCGCCTGGCCGAGTTGGCCAACGGCCACGATCGCACCCGGGAAATGGAGCCTGCGGATCTCAAGGCCGCAAGCCGCCTCACTTTCTCCAGCCGTCCGGAAGAGCTGATCGGCACCGATATCTTTATCATCGCCGTCCCCACCCCCATCGACGATCACAAGCGTCCCGACCTGACGCCCCTCATCAAGGCCAGCGAGACCGTGGGACGCGCGCTGCGGCCGGGCGCCATCGTCATTTACGAAAGCACCGTCTATCCGGGCTGCACCGAAGAGGACTGCGTCCCCATCCTGGAGCGCATCAGCGGCCTTGCCTTCAACCAGGATTTCTTCTGCGGCTACAGCCCGGAACGGATCAACCCGGGCGACAAGGTCCACAGCCTCACACAGATCAAAAAGGTGACCTCCGGCTCCACCCCGGCCGCGGCCGACGCCGTGGACGCCCTCTACCGGGCCATCATCGTCGCCGGCACCCATAAAGCCTCGTCCATCAAGGTCGCCGAGGCGGCCAAGGTCATCGAGAACACCCAGCGGGACATCAACATCGCCTTTGTCAACGAGTTGGCCATGATCTTCGACCGCCTCGGCATCGACACGCAGGAGGTGTTGGAGGCCGCAGCCACCAAGTGGAACTTCCTCCCCTTTCGCCCGGGCCTCGTGGGCGGCCACTGCATCGGCGTCGATCCCTATTATCTCACCCAAAAGGCCCAGGCCGTCGGCTACCATCCCGAGGTCATCCTGGCGGGCCGCCGCCTCAACGACAACATGGGCCGCTACGTGGCCGGCCGGGTAATCAAGCTCATGATCCAGCAGGGAAACAAGGTTCAGGGGGCCAATGTCCTGGTCTTGGGGGTGACCTTCAAGGAGAACTGTCCCGACATCCGCAACTCCCGGGTGATCGACGTGATCGCCGAGCTGAAGGAATTCGGCTGCAATGTCATCGTCCACGATCCCTGGGTAAATGCCGAAGAGCTGAAGCGCACCTATGGCCTGGATCTCTGCGAAAACCTGGGCCAAGGCCAGCAGTCCGACATGGATACCGTCATCCTGGCCGTGGCCCACGACGCGTTTCGCAAATACGATTTCACCCATATCGCCAAGCCCGGCGGCGTGATCTTCGACATCAAAGCCTTTCTGGACAAGGAGTTGATTCAGGGGCGGCTGTAGGGCGGGAGGGCCAGCGAGCCGTGATTTTTACCCTCGCAAAGCGCTAAAACGTAAGACCTACCGCCCATTACTTCATGAAAGGAAAATGACCGGATGGACTTCATCGATCTGAAAACTCAGCAGGCACGAATCAAAGCACAACTGGATGCCAACGTCCAGAAGGTTTTCGCCCACGGCCAATACATCATGGGGCCGGAAATCAAGGAACTCGAGAAGAAACTTGCCGCCTATGTGGGCGCAAAGCACGCCATCGGCTGCGCCTCGGGCACCGATGCCCTCCTCATGGCGCTCATGGCCTACAACGTCGGCCCGGGCGATGCCATCTTCACCACCCCTTTCACCTTCTTCGCCACAGCCGAGGTCATCGCTCTCCTTGGCGCCACCCCGGTCTTCGTGGACATCGATCCCCAGACCTTCAACATTGATCCCAAAAAACTACAGCAAGCCATCATAGCGCTGAAAGCGCATGCCCCCTCAGCGCTAACCCCCAAGGGCATCATCCCTGTCGATCTCTTCGGCCTGCCGGCCGATTACGATGCCATCAACGCCGTGGCCGGCGAGCACGGCCTCTTTGTCATCGAAGACGCCGCCCAATCCTTCGGTGCGGCATATAAGGGTAAAAAAGCCTGTTCTCTGGCCAATATTGCCTGCACCTCCTTCTTCCCGGCCAATCCTCT
>JAKAFS010000155.1 GCA_021817825.1 Deltaproteobacteria bacterium
CCTGATTCAGGCCCTCAGGGACGTGGATCTATCCTCCTTCAACCGGATCACCGCCACCGGCCGCAAGTTCCGGCGGCTGGTCAACCTGACATCGATCCCGGAACCCGAGGCGGTGGAGTATGCATACGCCTTTGCGAAGCCGCCTGGTATCGATTGCCCTGCCGTTGTTTCCGCCGGCGGCGAGACCTTCCTGGTGTACGTGTTGAACCGGTCGGGTCACATCATCAACGTGGTGACCGGCAACAAGTGCGCCTCCGGGACCGGCGAGTTCTTCTTGCAGCAGCTGCGCCGCATGGATGTGAGCCTCGGGGAGGCCGCGCAGTGGGCGGAGATCGAGGAGCCCTATCCTGTGTCGGGCCGCTGCTCGGTCTTCTGCAAGTCGGACTGCACCCATGCCACCAACAAGGGGATTCCCAAGCCGCAGGTGACCGCCGGCCTTTGCAGGATGATGGCCGACAAGATCCTGGAGCTGCTGAAGAAGGAGGAGCGGCGCAACATCATGATCATCGGCGGCGCGGCCCAGAACCGCATGATGATCGAATACCTCCGCCGGGAGATCCCGGGCCTGGTCGTACCGGAGACGGCGACCCACATGGAGGCCCTCGGCGCCGCCCTGTGGGGGCTTTCCCACGAGACCCTCCCTTTCCCGGGGTTTTCCGACCTTATCGTTCCCGGAGGGACCTCCTTCGACAGCCTCCCGCCTCTGAATGATCACGTCGGCAGGGTGGAGTTCAAAACGGTCGAACGTGATGCGGTCCGTCCCGGCGATCACTGCATCCTGGGTCTCGATGTCGGCTCCACCACCACAAAGGCCGTGCTGGTGCGCCGGGAGAACCACGCCCTTCTGGCTTCGGTCTATTTGCGCACCAACGGGGATCCGGTGGGCGCCTCCCGCAATTGCTACCGCTCGCTCCTCGATCAGGTCAGGCAGAAGGTCGATCCGCAAACGATCCGCATCACCGGCCTGGGCGTCTGCGGATCGGGCAGGCAGATCGCCGGGCTGCACGCCCTCACGGAAGGGGTCGTCAACGAAATCATCGCCCACGCCGCGGCCGCCGTCTATTTTGATCCCCAGGTGGACACCATTTTTGAGATCGGCGGCCAGGACGCCAAATACACCTATATCGTCAATTCCGTCCCCGCCGATTACGCCATGAACGAGGCGTGTTCGGCAGGGACCGGCTCATTTCTGGAGGAATCGGCCCACGAGACGCTGGGATTGAAGATGGAGGATATCGCCGATATGGCCTTTAAAGGGAAACGGCCGCCCAACTTCAATGATCAGTGCGCCGCCTTTATCGCCTCCGACATCAAGAACGCGATCCAGGAAGGGGTGCCCCGCGAGGACATCGCCGCCGGCCTGGTCTATTCGATCTGTATGAACTACTCCAACCGCGTCAAGGGGAACCGGCCGGTGGGGGAAAAGATCTTCATGCAGGGGGGCGTCTGTTACAACAAGGCGGTGCCGCTGGCGATGGAGGCCTTGATCGGCAAACCGATCATCGTCCCGCCGGAACCCGGGTTGATGGGGGCGTTCGGTGTCGCCCTCGAAGTCCAGAAGCGGATCGACTCCGGTCTCATGGCCGAGGGCGCCTTCGATCTCGAAGCCCTTGCCCGGCGGGAGGTCGTTTACGGAAAGACATTCACCTGCCCCGGGGGGAAGGAGAAATGCGACAGGCGCTGCCCGATCGCCGTCATCGAGGTGGAGGGACAAAAACACCCCTTCGGGGGCGCCTGCAACCGCTATTACAATATCCGCCGGAACGTGCACTACGAAACGGAGAGACTCGATCTGGCGAGCGTCCGCCAGGAGCTGATCTTTCAAACCCATGGGGCGCAGCCGGACAAAGCGCAGGTCCGATCCTCCAAGGGCCGGGTGGGGATCAATCGCAGTTTTCTTGTCAACACCTATTACCCGCTGTACTCCCATTTTTTCGACGCACTGGGTTTCGACGTGGTCCTGCCCGATCACCCAAGTCAGGAAGGGATGGATCAGTGCGGGGCCGCCTTCTGCTACCCGGCGGAACTCGCGCACGGGTTTATCCATACGCTTCTTGAGAGCGATCCCCAATTGGACTTTCTGTTTCTGCCCCATTTCAAGGCCGTACCGCTGCAGCGTGACGGAAGCAGTCTGCAGTCCCAGGTGTGCCCCCTGGTTCAGGGGGAGACCTTCTATCTGCAGACGGCCTTCGGCAAAAAACTCGGTCGGCTCAGTCAGCGCGGCACGCGGCTCCTGACGCCCCTTTTGGATTTTTCCGGCGGGATCGAGAGCGCGGAAGAGGCTCTGGTCGCAACGGCCGGCCAGATGGGGATCGGCCATCGGGCGGCGCAGGAGGCGTTTGCCGTCGCCCTGCAGAAGCAGCTCGAGGGTTTCGCGGCGATGAGGGAGGCAGGCGGGAAGATGCTCGCCGAGCTCGAAGCGGATCCGGAAAAGGTGGGGATCGTCCTTTTCGCCCGACCCTACAACGGATTTGCCGGCGAGGCCCACATGGGGATCCCCCATAAATTCGCCACCCGCGGGATCCCGGTGATCCCTCTTGATTTCCTCGATCTGGAGCAGGAGCGGTCGAAAAGGCACATGTACTGGGGCATGGGAAACCTCATCATCCGGGCGGCCCGTTTCGTGGAAAGGCACCCCCAGCTATTCGGCGCCTACATCACCAATTTCTCCTGTGGGCCGGATTCCTTCGTCATCAGCTACTTCCGCGATATCATGGGGCGTAAGCCCTCCCTGACCCTGGAACTGGACAGCCACACCGCCGATGCCGGCCTCGAAACCCGGATAGAGGCGTTTCTCGATATCATCCGGAGCTACCGCCGGCTGATGGACAGGCAACTGATCTTGCCCCGCAGGCGCACCTTCAGTCCGGCCCGCATCCTGCTCGAGGACGGCGTCCCCCGGGTCGCCGCCTCCTCGGGAGAGACCTTGTCCCTCAAGGATCCGCGGGTGACGGTCCTCATCCCCTCGATGGGGCGGCTCGTGACGGACGGGTTTGCCTCGGTGATGCGGGGCCTGGGATTCCATGCCAAGGGGCACAGGGAAAACGACGAGGCGATCCTCAAGCTCGGCCGGGCGAATACCTCCTGCAAGGAGTGCCTGCCGCTGATCCTGACCACGGGGACCCTGCTCAGCTACATCAAAAACGGGAAGCGCCCCGACGAGGTCCTGGTGTACTTCATGCCGACCGCTTCCGGCCCCTGCCGCTTCGGACAGTACTGCGTTTACATGGAGGACCTGATCCGGCGGATGGAGCTCCCGGATGTGGCCCTGCTCTCCCTGTCCGCGGACAACTCCTATATCGGGATGGACGAGCATTTCGAGCGCTACGGCTGGTGGGCGGCGATCGTCTCCGATGTGATGGAGGACATCCGTTCGATGCTGCTGGCCGACGGCGCGGATCCTGCCGGCGCTGCCGGGATCTTCGCTGAGGAATGGGGGAAGATCCTTCTCGCCCTGGAGAAGGGGAATTTTAAGGTCCTGACCGCCCAGCTTGCCGAAAGCGCGGAGCGCCTGAGCTTCATACCGCTCAAGCGGCCGCTTCACGCGGTTCCCGTGATCACGCTGACGGGCGAGATCTTTGTCCGCCGCGATGCCCTTTCCCGCCGGTATCTCACGGAGTCCCTTGCGGAGAGGGGGTTTGCCGCCGTGTGCGCGCCGGTGTCCGAGTGGATTTACTACTGTAATTACCTGACGGAGCGGGGGAGCAATCACGATCATCTGACGGTGGCGCAGAGATTCAAGCTGAAAATCCGCCATTTTTTCCAGAGACACGACGAGAGCCGGATCAAATCGATCCTCTCCGGATCCGGGCTCGTGTCGGCCGAGCCGCTGGATGTGGCCAAAATAATTAATAATGCCGTCCCTTATATTTCGCAGGACCTGCTCGGCGAGGCGATCCTGACCATCGGCGGAACCCTCGGCGATGTGGCTACCCACACCTGCGGGGTCATCTCCATCGGGCCGTTCGGGTGCATGCCGAACCGTATCTCGGAGGCCATCCTCGGCGAGATCATGACCGCGCAAAGGAAGCTGGCGACCGATCCGGCGAACGAAAAATTGCGGGCGATGCTGGCCGGCGTCGATGACCTGCCGTTTCTGGCGATAGAGAGCGACGGCTCCCCTTTTCCCCAGCTAATCGGCGCCAAGCTCGA
>JAKAFS010000080.1 GCA_021817825.1 Deltaproteobacteria bacterium
TCTCATGAGGGGATTGAAATTGCGGGTGGTTCCCTTGTAGAAGATATTGCCCGAGGTATCGACGATCGAGCCCCGGAGGATCGCCACATCGGCCCGCAAGGGGAGTTCGAGAAGATAGTCCCGGCCGTCTACGGTAATGACCTGTTTTCCCTTGGCGCTTTCCGTTCCGATCCCCGTCGGGGTCAGGAAGCCGCCGAGGCCGGATCCGCCCGCCCGGATCCTTTCCGCCAGGGTTCCCTGGGGGACCAGTTCCACCTCCAGTTCGCCTGACACCATTTTTCGGCCCGTTTCCGGGTTCAGTCCGATATGGCTGGCGATCAGTTTCTTCATCGCCCCGGCGGCGACCAGATTGGAGGTGCCGCAGCCGGGCCGGCCGGAGTCGTCGCAGATGACGGTCAGATTCTTTATCCTTTTAAAGACGATCGCATCGATGATGCTCAGCGGCGACCCCACCGTCATGAACCCACCGACCATGAGAGACACGCCGTCACGAATGACGCTCGTCGCCTCATCCATACTGACTACCTTGTTTTTCATGCTTCCTCCCTGGTTGATCTCTTCTGTTACAAACCCGTAAAACTGCTTCAATTTTAGATGGTCAACGGTGAATTATTTCACAGCTTGCCACCCTCCAAAAGCACACCAATTGTTTGTTTGCTCACGTCTTTTCTCACTCCGCTTATTCGTGAATGGACGACCTAGAGAATGACCTGCTGTTCGCGCGAAACCATATATAAAAGCTCTCAATTTGTCAAGAAAACTCCTGTGAATGACCACTTTTATTGACCAACGGTCATGAAACCGACCAGGAAAGGCTCCTACAGGAGGCCGCATGGACCGGCAGAATGGTTCGGCGGAAGGAGGCTGGTGCGGACTTTTGTACCTCTGTTCCCGGAACCCGAAACGGCCATTTCCGCGTTTCCCCCTCCGGGACAATCGCCGCCGCTCCTGGCGCCGGTGTTACGCCAGTCCCTTTCCCTTGAAAAAAGGGACATATTGCTTGTCGATTTTCTGGATGTGGTTTTTCAGCCAGTCGCTTAAAAAATCCATCAGCTTGATGGTCAGCCCCATCCGTCCGGCATCGAAATCCGTTTTGAACCGGGAGACCTCAGCGACGAAGCGCTGGTGTTCCTCCTTGTGTGCCGGCGCTTCGGGATAGCCGTACTGATGGAAATACTTCTCCTCGGTGGAAAAATGGGACAGCGTATAGGCCGCAAGCTCCGAAACGATCTTTCCGGACAGGTCCTTTCCCTTGCCGACCCGCATCGCATCGTCGAGATCGTTGATGAGTTTGATGAGTCTCTGATGCTGGCTGTCGATTTCTCCGATATTGGTTTTCAAGCTGTCGTTCCATTGGATGATGGCCATTTCGTTTCTCCTTGTCTGATTCAAAATACCTACAAACCATGTCGGAACATTTACCCGCAATCTTTAACGTTCCCAGGATCTTTCCTAAGTAGTTACCGGACAGCAAAACCCGGCAGAAAGACCCGCCTTTCCAGATGGCGCGCCGCGACGACGATCGCGGACACGAGTATCAGATAGACCAGGCCTGCCGTGACGTAGACCCTGAGGAAGGCGAAGTTCGTCGAGGCGATCTCCTGCATCTGGGCAAAGAAATCCGGGTATTGGACCAGAAAGGCCACGGAGGTATCCTTCAGGTTCTGGATCACCTGGCTGGTCAGGGAGGGGACGGAGAAGCGCAGTGCCTGGGGCAGGGTGATCAGCCGGAAAACCTCCGGCGGGGTGAACCCCTGGGCCCGGGCCGCCTCGATTTCCATCCGGTCCAGGCCGTTGTAAGCCGTCATCAGATGGCGGGCGTTGTAGGCCGAGACGTTCAGGGTGAATCCGATCACCGAGACGACGAGCGGGGAGAGATGGACGCCGAGCCGCGGCAACCCGTAATACATCAGGAACAGGTGGACCAAAAGGGGGGTCCCGATAAAAAAGGAGATGTACCGTTCGGTCATCTTCCGGCAGATTTGGTTGCCGCTGAGCGTCTGGTAAAAGACCGCAATCCCGCCCAGAATTCCCGTCAGGGAGATGACCCCCGTCAACAGCAACGTGTTTCCCAGACCGTCCAGGAGCTGGGGTCCGTAAGCGATCAAGTCCTGGAGAAGTGCGGCCATGCCGTTCATCGATGGTCGATGACCCCCAGAAAAAACTCCCTGATCCTGGGGTCTTCATGGTCATAGAAGAGCCGCTCGGCGATGTCCTCGGCAACGATCCGGCCTTCATCCATAAAGACGATGCGGTCGGAGATATATTTCGCCAGGAAGGGGTCGTGGGTGACGCAGAACATGGTCACGTTTTCCAAAAAGAGCTTGTTGATGACGCTGACCACTTCCCTGCCCATTTCGGGGTCCAGGGCGGAGGTCGGCTCGTCGAGGAACAGGACCGCCGGGTCCATGGCCAACGCCCGGACGATGGCGGCCCGCTGCTTCTGTCCTCCCGAGAGCTGGGCGGGATATTGGTGGCGATGGTCGCTCATGCCCACCCGTTCCAGTTCGTGGAGGGCCTTTTCGTCGGCCTGGCGGGCGGTCATCTTCTTGAGCTTGCGGAGCCCCAGGGTGACGTTTTCCTGGACCGTCAGGTGGCGATAGAGGGCAAAGTGCTGAAAGACGAAACCGATCTCCTGGCGGAGCCGGCGGACATCGACTCCGGGGCGGGTGATCTCTTCGCCCTTGAAAAAGATCCGTCCCGAGGTGGGCTCGGTCAGGAGGTTCAGGCAGCGCAGCAGGGTGGACTTTCCGCATCCCGAGGGGCCCATGATGACCTTCACCTGGCCTTCATCGAGGGTGACGCTGACCCCCTCAAGAACGGTCTTGTCGTCGAACTGCTTTTTGAGGTTGCAAACTTCGATCAGGGCCATCGGTTTCCTTATCTCAGCGGGGTGGACATGGACAGTCCGGGAATGCGGGTTCGCTTTTCCAGGACAGTGAAAAGCGCCAAAAAAATCTTGTAGATGACAAAGTAGATGATCCCGATGGCCAGATAGATTTCCAGCCCCCGCAAGGTCAGGGCCGCCAGATTCATGGCCTCCTGCATGATCTCGGGAATCCCTACCGTATAGGCGAAAGGCGAGTATTTCAAGACCGAGGTGAACTCGTTGATCATGCCGGGAACGGAAAAACGGAGCATCTGCGGAAGGGCGATATACCGGAAGCTCTGTAGAAGGGTCATCCCCATGGCCTCGGCGGCCAGCAGTTCCTCTCCGTCGACGGCGTTCAGGGCGCCCCGGAAGATTTCCGCCAGGTAGGCCCCGGAGATCAAGCCCAGGCTCAGGACCATCGCCAGCAGAGGCGAGATGCGCAGGCCGATTCCCGGCAGCCCGAAAAAGACGATGAACAAGAGGACCAGGACGGGGATGCCGCGGAAGAGATAGGTGAAGGTGCCCAGCAGAAACTGCAACGGCCGGAAGCGCAGCCTGCCCAGCATCGCCACGCTGAGCCCGACGCCCAAGCCGGTCGCGATGCAGACCAAGGTCACCAGGATCGTGTAACCCGTTCCCTTTGCCAGTTCCCCGAGGATGAGTCGAAAAGTCATCCGCCCGTCGCCCTGCGACCCTCTATTCCAGCCACTTCTTGACGATGGCCTGGAGCTTCTCCGGCCCCAGCTCGTTCAGATAGCGGTCGAAATCGGCGCGCAACTTGGAGTCCTTCGGGAAGGCGAAGCCGAAGGTGTCGAACCCCGTGAAGACATAGCTGTCCTGGATGGCGATCTTCTTTTTGTAGACCGTGGCGACCGAGCCGTCCAGAAAGGCCAGGTCCAGATGACCGTTTTGCAGATCGGCGAGGACCTCGTTGTAGGTGGGGTACATCTTGACGTCGCTCAGTTTGTAGATCCCCTTGGGCTCCAGGTCGTCCTTGATGAAGGCGCTGTAGGCCATGCCGCGGGGGTAGCCGATGGTGTATTTTTTCAGCTCCTTGAGGTCGTTGATCTTGAGCCCCCGGGTTTTGAGGCTGACCAGGTTCCAGGTGTTGTCCATGTAGGCCTTGGAGAAATCCATCGCCTCTTTGCGCTTTTCGGTGATCGAGATCCCGGAAAAGGCCACGTCGGCCTGACCGCCGATGACCGCTCCCAGCATCCCCTGCCAGTCATAGGCGGTGATCTTGAACGTCCGGCCCGTGGCCTTGCAGAACCCTTCGAAGAGCTCCAGGTCGAGCCCCTGATACTTGCCCCCCTCCTCGAAGAGGTTCGGAGGCGAGGTGGGGCAGACCGCCGCCCGGATCAGGGTCGATTCTTCCTTCTTTCCGCATCCCGCAAGGGCCAGACAGAGTACGCAAACGAGCAGAATAATTTTTTTCATCGGATGTCCTTATGATAGTTTTGTAGGGACTTGGCCCGGCCGTGTCCCTGGTGAAAGGCCGTGATCCCTTTTCCCGCCGCGACGGCCGCGGCAATGGTCGTGATGTAGGGGACCTTGTACTTGATGGCGGCCTTGCGGATGTAGGAATCGTCGTGTTGGCTCATCCTGCCGCTGGGCGTGTTGATGACCAACTGGATCTCGCCGTTCTTGATCGCATCGACGATATTGGGCCGTCCTTCGTGCATCTTGAGGATCGCCTCGGCCGGGACGCCCTGTTCGATCAGGAACTTCCGGGTTCCTGCGGTGGACAGAATCGTGAAGCCCAGGGTGTGGAAGACCCGGGCCGCTTCCAGGGTGCCGCGCTTGTCGTTTTCGTTCACCGTGATCAGGACCGTGCCCTGGGCGGGCAGCACCTGCTGGGCCGCCTCTTCCGCCTTGTAGAAGGCCAGGCCGAAGGAATCGGCCAAGCCCAGGACCTCGCCGGTGGAACGCATCTCAGGACCGAGGACGGGGTCCACTTCCTGGAACATGTTGAAGGGAAACACCGATTCCTTGACGCCGAAATGGGGGATGGCGCGGCGCTGGATGTCGAGGTCGGCGAGCTTCTTTCCCAGCATGATCTGGGTGGCGAGATGAGCCATGGAGATGTTGCAGACCTTGGAGACCAGGGGGACGGTCCGGGAAGCCCGGGGGTTGGCCTCGAGGATGTAGACCACATCGCCCGCAATGGCGTACTGGATGTTCATGAGGCCCACGACGCCGAATTCCACGGCGATCCTGCGGGTGTAATCGTTGATCGTGTCCATGTGGCGGGCCGGAATGCTGATCGGCGGGATGACGCAGGCCGAATCGCCGGAATGGACGCCGGCCAGTTCGATATGCTCCATGATGGCCGGCACGAAGGCGTCCGTTCCGTCGGCGATGGCGTCGGCCTCGCACTCGATGGCGTTTTCCAGAAACTTGTCGATCAGGATCGGCCGCTCCGGGGTGACCCCTACGGCCGCCGCCACGTAGCGCTTGAGCATCTCGCCGTCGTGGACCACCTCCATCCCGCGGCCGCCCAGGACATAGGAGGGACGAACCATGAGGGGATAGCCGATCCGCTCGGCGATGGCGATCGCCTCGGCGAGGTTGCTCGCCATGCCCGAGGCCGGCATGGGGATCCCGAGCTTGTCCATCATCTTCTGGAAGCGGTCCCGGTCCTCGGCCATGTCGATCGTCTCGGGCGAGGTGCCGATGATCGTAACCCCGGCGGCCGCGAGCTGCTGGGCCAGGTTTAGGGGCGTCTGGCCGCCGAACTGGCAGATGACGCCCAGGGGCTTTTCCTTCTCGTAGATCGAAAGGACGTCTTCCACGGTCAGGGGCTCGAAGTAGAGCTTGTTGGAGGTGTCGTAATCCGTGGAGACCGTCTCGGGGTTGCAGTTGACCATGATCGACTCGTATCCCTCGTCGCGGAGGGTGAAGGCCGCATGGACGCAGCAGTAGTCGAATTCGATTCCCTGGCCGATCCGGTTGGGACCGCCGCCCAAGACCATGATCTTTTTCGGGTTGGTGCTCGCCGTGACCTTGTCCGGGGCGTTGTAGGTGGAATAATAGTAGGAGGCGTTTTCGACGCCGCTCACCGGGACCGCGTCCCAGCACTCGACGATGCCCAAGCCCGTCCGCTGCTTCCGGATCTGGGCTTCCGGAACGGCCAGGATCTGGGCGAGGTAGCGATCGGAAAAACCGTCCTTCTTGGCCTCCGTCAGCAGGGCATCCGGGAGGGTCTTCCCTTTGTGTTTGAGGATCTTCTCTTCCAGCGCCACCAGTTCCTTCATCTGCTCGATGAACCAGGTCTTGATGTGGGTTTTTTTATGCAGCGTCTCGACGTCGGCCCCTTTGCGAAGGGCCTCGTACATGATGAACTGCCGCTCGCTCGAAGGTTCCGCAAGGAGTTCCAGCAGGTCGTCCAGGGACTTTTCATGGAAGTTCTTGACGAACCCGAGGCCTGCCCGCCCCTTTTCCAGGGAGCGGATCGCCTTCTGGAAGGCCTCCTTGTAGTTCTTGCCGATGCTCATCACTTCGCCGACGGCGCGCATCTGGGTGCCCAGCTTGTCGAGGGAGCCCGGAAACTTCTCGAAATCCCAACGGGAGAACTTGACGACCACGTAGTCGCCCCAGGGGGTGTATTTCTCCAGGGTCCCCTCCCGCCAGTAGGGGATCTCGTCGAGGGTGAGGCCGCCGGCCAGCAGCGACGAGACCATGGCGATGGGAAAACCGGTCGCCTTGGAGGCCAGGGCCGAGGAGCGGGAGGTCCGGGGGTTGATCTCGATGATGACCACCCGGTCGGACTTGGGGTCATGGGCGAACTGGATATTGGTGCCGCCGATGACGCCGATCGCCTCGACGATGGCGTAGGAATATTTCTGGAGCCGCGCCTGGAGTTCCGGGCTTATCGTGAGCATCGGGGCCGTGCAGTAGGAGTCGCCCGTATGGACCCCCATGGCATCGACGTTTTCGATGAAACAGACGGTGATCAGCTGGTTTTTCGCGTCCCTCACCACCTCGAGCTCCAGTTCCTCCCAGCCCAGGACCGACTCCTCCACGAGGATCTGGCCCACGAGAGAAGCCGAAATGCCGCGGCTCGCCACGATGCGGAGTTCCTCGACGTTGTAGACCAGGCCCCCGCCGGTGCCGCCCATCGTGTAGGCCGGGCGGATCACGACCGGATAGCCGAGGGTCGCGGCGATCTTTTCCGCCTCTTCGACGGTGTAGGCGGGCTCGCTCTTGGGCATGTCGATCCCCAGGCGGTTCATCTGGGCCTTGAAGGCGATCCGGTCCTCGCCCCGTTCGATGGCGTCCACTTGGACGCCGATGACCTGGACGCCGTATTTGTCGAGGATGCCGGCCTTGTGAAGTTCGGAGGTCAGATTGAGACCGGTCTGGCCGCCCAGGTTCGGGAGGACCGCATCGGGACGCTCGTTTTCGATGATTTCCGTCAGGGACTGGAGGTTCAGGGGCTCGATGTAGGTCACGTCGGCCATGCCCGGGTCGGTCATGATCGTCGCCGGGTTGGAATTGACGAGGACGACTTCGTAGCCGAGCTTCCGCAGGGCTTTGCAGGCTTGGGTCCCGGAGTAGTCAAACTCGCAGGCCTGGCCGATGACGATGGGTCCGGAACCGATGATCAGCACCTTGTGGATATCTTTGCGCTTGGGCATGGATGCTCTCCTCAAAATGGCGATTTGGGCGGGGCGGGAATACGCTCTCTTTATTGCGGCCGGAGTATATGGAAAGCCCCCGGGTGTGTCAACCCTTTTTCTGGGGAAAGCAGCGGCAAACGATTGCCGTTCCTGGGAAGCCATGGCCGTCTCGATGGCCCGGGGAGATTTTGCCGGCGTCCTTTCCTGTGCCGGACATCAAGGATGAATAGGCTCAGCGGACGGTGATCTCGACCCTGCGGTTCTTCGGCTCCGGCACGTTGTCCGGTGTGGGAAGCAAGGGGTTGCCCTTGCCGTGATAGGTGATCGCGATGGATTGCCGATCGACGCCTTTGGATGCCAGGGCGTCGGCAACGGCCTTGGCGCGCTTCAGCGACAGCGTCCGGTTGTAGTCGGCAGCGCCCACGGCGTCGGTATGGCCGCTGACGATGATGTCCGTCGACTTCCGCTTCCCGATGGCGATATTGACCTCGTTCAGTACGGCCAGGGCGTCCTTGGAAAGGGTCGCACTGTCCGACTTGAAGTAGATGATGAAGCTGACCGGCGGGAGGGGTTCCGCCTCCAGGGCATCGGCAAAGAGCCGGCGGACCTCCGTTTCATCCAGAACCTGCGGAGCGCTCGGCATCGCCTTGCCGGACGACTCGGTGCTCTGCCAGGGCCGGCTCAAAAGCTGCGCGCCCTCTTCGCTCGCGACTTCGAGGCTTCCCACTTTGCCGTCCGGATTGGGCAACAGAATCACCTGAGTCACCGGGCGAATTTCCACCGGACGCTTCGGCGGCGGTGCGGATGCGCATCCCCAGATCAGGATGGTCAGGATCAGCAAAGGCAAGCTGATGGTCCCTATGAGCTTAGAATTCCTCTTCACGGACGGCGATCGCGAAATGGGTCCCCCGGACGCCGCAAACCGTAGACGGCGTCTCGAACCGGACGGCGTTCCGGTCCAACTTGGCGATGAGGCCGGTCAGGTACACGACCTTGCCCTTCGTGATCCGGGCGATGAAGGAAACCTTTTCCTCCGCCGGTTTGAAAAGGAAGCGGGAAATGACGAGACGGGTATTGGCGCCGATGGACAGGACGCTGTTGTCCTGGAGGATCACTCCCATGGATCCGTCCGGCCCCGTGACCAGCACATCGCTTTCCTGCAAGAGGTCCTTTACCTTGGCGGGCGCCGTCTTCAGGCTCCGTTCGATGAAGGCTGCCCCGGAAACGTTCTTCACGAATCCCGCTCCCGGCGCATCGGCCGCCCTGGCCGCTCCGGAAAGCATCACGGTCAGGCAGATCGCCAGCCCGAGACCAAGCGAAAGGTTTTTCAGCAACGCCCGTTCTTTTTTCACGAAACGGCGAATCTCCTGTCCTTTCATAGCATCCTCCTCTACGGTGCCGGGGAACGGAAAACACGATCCTCATTTATGGTCGTGCTTACCATGCTTTGGAAAGTAAATCCAGCAAATAAACAATGAGTTGCTGCAATCAGAGAACCGAACCCCGGTGTTCGCCCGCCGTGATTGCAATCCTGGCCGATACCTGTTAAATTAAAAAACAACGAATGAAGGACACTGTGAAACCATGATCGGAATCTCGAAACTATACTGCGGCGCGGTGGAGCCGGGAGACGTCCTGAGATACCGGAGGGAGTCGGGGAAGCTTCCTTCCCATCTCCTCCAGTTTTCGAAGGACAAAAAACCGGTGGTCGTCTGGAATATGACGCGGCGGTGCAACCTCAAGTGCCTCCACTGCTATTCCAGTTCCCGGAACATCGCCTACCCCGACGAGCTTTCGACGGCCGAGGCCAAGGCCATGATCGCGGACCTGGCCGCCTTCGGGGCTCCGGTGTTGCTCTTTTCCGGCGGCGAACCGCTCATGCGTGAGGATCTGCCCGAACTGGCCCGGTTTGCCGTGGAAAAGGGAATGCGGGCCGTCATCTCGACGAACGGCACCCTCATCACGAAAGAAAAGGCGGAGATCTTCCGCGAGATCGGCCTCTCCTATGTGGGGGTGAGCCTCGACGGCACGGAACCGACCCACGACCGCTTCCGGGGGGTCTCGGGCGCCTTTGGCGAAGCGCTGCGGGGGATCCGGATCTGCCGCGATCTGGGGATCAAGGTCGGGGTCCGGTTCACCATCAACCGCCACAATGCCGCCGATGTCCCGGCGATCTTCGACCTGCTCGAAAGGGAAAACATCCCCCGCTGTTGCTTCTACCACCTGGTCTACTCGGGGCGGGGATCCAAACTCATCGAGGAGGACCTCTCGCATGCGGAAACGCGGGCGCTCCTCGATCTCATCATGGACCGGACCCGGGACCTCTTCGCCCGGGGGCTGCCCAAGGAAATCCTCACGGTGGACAACCACGCCGACGGCCCTTATCTCTATCAGCGCCTCCTGCGGGAAGACCCCCAGCGGGCGGCCGAGGTCCTGGAACTTTTGCAGATGAACGAGGGGAACAGCTCGGGCCACGGGATCGGCTGCATCAGTTGGGACGGCGAGGTCCACCCGGACCAGTTCTGGCGAGGCATTTCTTTCGGGAACGTCCGCAAACGTCCCTTCAGCGACATCTGGACCGATTCGTCCCAGCCGCTCCTCATGCAGCTCAAGGACAAGCGGCCGCACGTGCAGGGGCGCTGCGCCACCTGCCGCTGGCTTTCGGTCTGCGGCGGAAATTTCCGCGCCCGCGCCGAGGCGGCTACGGGCGAGATCTGGCTTCCCGATCCGGCCTGCTATCTGACCGATGGGGAGATCGCCTCGGGAAAATGAGCCGTACCCGTTTCCGTCCAGGTCGGTGACAAGCTTCACGAGGGTTAACTTGCCTTGTCATTTCCGCGAAAGCGGGAATCCCGGATTTTGAAAGGAGAAAGTCCATGAATTTCCCCGAATACCGGCCGCGCCGGTTGAGAAAAAATGAGAATTTCCGGAGGCTGGTCCGGGAGACGCAGCTTTCGGTGGACCATCTGATCTACCCCCTCTTCGTCGTTCCGGGAAAGAAGGTCAAAAAACCGATCCATTCCATGCCGGGAAATTTCCAGCTGTCCGTCGATCATCTCGTCCGCGAGGCCGAGCGGGTGAAGGCCCTGGGCATCCCGGGGATACTGCTTTTCGGGATTCCCGACAAGAAGGACGCCGTCGCTTCCGGGGCCATGGCCAAGGACGGGATCGTCCAGGCGGCGATTCGGGAGATCAAGGCGAAGGTCCCCGACCTTCTGGTGATCGCGGATGTCTGTCTCTGCGAGTACACCGACCACGGCCACTGCGGGATGCTGGAAGGGGAGGAGGTGGACAACGACACCACTCTGGAACTCCTTGCCGAGACCGCCGTCTCCCAGGCCAAAGCGGGCGCCGACATGGTGGCCCCGTCGGCGATGATGGACGGCCAGATCGGCGCGTTGCGCGAGGGGCTGGACGAGGCAGGGTTTGCGACGGTCCCGATCATGGCCTACTCGGCGAAATACGCCTCCTGTTTCTACGGCCCCTTTCGGGAGGCGGCGGAGAGCGCCCCTGCCTTCGGGGACCGGCGGGCCTACCAGATGGATCCGGCCAATTCCGACGAGGCGATCCGGGAGATCTCCCTCGACGTGGCCGAAGGGGCGGACATCATCATGGTCAAGCCGGCAGGGGCCTATCTGGATGTGATCCGGAGGGCCAAGGAGGAGTTCGACCTGCCGCTTGCCGCCTACCAGGTGAGCGGCGAGTTCGCCATGATCAAGGCCGCGGCGCAGATGGGCTGGCTCGACGGCGAGCGGGCGATGGTCGAATCGCTGACGGCGATCCGGCGCGCCGGCGCGGACATGATCATCACCTACTTCGCCCCCGATGTGGCGCCACTTTTGAGAAAATAGGGCGCCCTGGGGCATTGAATATGAACGAGAAACCAGACCTGAAATCCGTTCTTCCCCATACGCTGCGGATGGTCGCCTGGGAGGTGACCCGGAGCTGCAATCTCGCCTGCGGCCACTGCCGGGCCTCGGCGCTGAAGGGACCCTATCCGGGAGAGTTGGGCACCGAGAGGTCCCTGCGGCTCCTCGACGAGATCGCGGCCGTGGCCAAACCAGTGATTATCCTCACCGGCGGCGAGCCCCTCATGAGGGAGGACATCTTCGATCTTGCCGCCTACGGCGACGCCCAGGGGCTCCGGATGGTCCTGGCGACGAACGGAACGCTGGTCACCGAGGAGATCGCCCGGCGGATGAAGGCGGCAGGGATCAAACGGGTGAGCATCAGTCTCGACGGTCCCGATGCCCCGAGCCACGACGCTTTCCGGGGCGTCCCCGGGGCCTTCGCCGGGGCGCTTGCCGGGATCGAGGCGCTGCGCCGGGCAGATCTGGAGTTCCAGATCAATACGACCATCACCCAGGCGAACCTGGCGCAGATCGCTCGGATCCACGATTTGGCGCATGCCCTGGGGGCGGCGGCGCACCACATCTTCCTCCTCGTTCCCACGGGCCGAGGGAAGGAACTGGCGGCCGAGGCGATCACGCCTCTGGCTTATGAAGAGACGCTGAACTGGTTTTACGACGAGTCTCTCGACAGTGCGATGCAGCTCAAGGCGACTTGCGCGCCCCACTACATGCGGATCTTCCGCCAACGGGGCAAGGAGCGCCGCAGGGAAGGGGCACTGCCGGCCGGAAGACCCGGGGTCACGGCCACAGGGGCTCCGGGAGCGCATCCGGGGCAGGGGGGCGGCCATCCCCTCCATGCCCAGACCCGGGGCTGTCTCGGGGGGATCTCCTTTTGCTTTATTTCCCACACCGGACAGGTCCAGCCCTGCGGCTACCTGGAACTCTACTGCGGCCAGGTGGCGCAAACGGACTTCGGCAAGGTCTGGGAGGAATCGCCGATCTTCAACGACCTCCGCGACCTTTCCCTCTACAAGGGGAAGTGCGGCCGCTGCGAGTTTCTCAAGGTCTGCGGCGGCTGCCGGGCGCGGGCCTACGAGACGACGGGAGATTATCTGGCCGAGGAACCCTTCTGCATCTACCGGCCGGGGGAGTGAAAAGGGTCGCCTAGGGGCGACAGAATCTTGCTCCGTCAGTCGGCCATTGCAAAGGATTTCCATTTTTTTGAAAATGACGAAACTTTATTTTTTGCCGGACGAATCCGGTTTTGCCGCTATACGAATGGGAGAAGGGGAGAGGAAAAAGATGCGGATACTGACGGTGATGATGGTTCTGCTGCTGGCCTGTGCCGCCTACGGGGCGGAGCCCCGGTTGGGGACGCTGGATCGGGACAAGAGCGGAACGGTGGAGCAGACGGAAATCGAAAAAGGGGCGCCGGCGGTCTTTAAAAAGGCCGACAAAACGAAGGACCGATCCCTGGACCGGAAAGAATTCGAGAAGGCAGGGGGGACGCCGCTGCGTTTTGACGAGATCGACAAGGACAAGAACGGCCGCATCGACATCGACGAGTTTCGCGCCGCCGCGATCGAGCGGTTCAAGCAGTACGACGTCAATCGCGACGGCCGAATCGACAGGCAGGAGCTGCGTTCCCGCCAGGCGCCCATCGAAAATCCCCAATTGCTGTTCTTCTTTTGAGCGGGAACGCAGGCATGGATATGGTCGATAAAAGGCTGTTGAACCTCATCCAGGAGGATTTCCCGATTGCAGCGGAGCCCTTCCGGGAGGTGGGCGAGCGGCTCGGCATCGGCGCGGCGGAGGTCCTAGAGCGGATCGGGCGGCTCAAGGAGGAGGGCGTCATCCGGCGGATCGGCGCTGTTTTCGCTCCCCGCAAACTCGGCTTTGCAAGCACCCTCTGCGCCGCCCGCGTCCCGGAAGCCAAGGTGCGGTCCTTCGTCGAGATCGTCAATGCCTGTCCCGGGGTAACCCACAACTACCGCCGGGAACACGACTACAACATCTGGTTCACCCTGATCGCCCCGGGCGAAGAGGCCCTGGCGGCTGCGCTGGCCGGGATCAAGGCAAGAACCGGGATCGAGGACATCCTGAGCCTCCGGGCAGTCAGGACCTTCAAGATCAACGCAAAATTCGAGGTGTAATAGGGGCAGGGAAAAGGAGGAAGGGGAGAAGGGAGGGGCGGCAGACGGGGGCGACCTTGACCGCGGCCCGGATCTTTTTTCGACCCGGCGCCTCCTCGCTGCGCTGCGGTGGCCGGGTGCCCCGAAAAAATCTCCCATGTGCCGCAGCCAACGCCGCCCCCGTCTACCGGTGTGGTGAGGAGGAAAACCGGTTATCCTGGATTTCCGCTTGCGCGGGAATGACTACCCCCATTTCACCTACCGGGAGAAAGCAATGGTCTTTGGACAGAGATGAGGATATTGAGAGTTGTTGTTTTTTAATTCGTTATAAATAATTTCGGAGCGCAGTGCGGATTTCGCGAGGGGCGAATCGGAGATTTTTCCGGGGCACCCGGCCACCGCAGCGCAGCGAGGATGTGCCGGGTCGGAAAAAGATCCTGAGCCCCTGTGAAGATCCGCACAATGCTCCGAACCCATATAGGTTTTTATCCTGAAAGGGTGGTTGAACAGATGAGTGAAGAAGAAAAAAAGAAGCGTCCCAAACTGGTTCTCGTCGACGGGAGCAATTATCTGTTCCGGGCCTTTTACGCCATCCGGGAACTCTCCAACTCCAAGGGGTTTCCCACGAACGCGATCTACGGGTTCACGACCATGCTGATGAAACTCCTGCGCGACCAGGAGCCGGACTATATCGCCGTGACCTTCGACGTCAAAGGCCCCACCTTCAGGCATGACGCCTACGACGAGTACAAGGCGACCAGACGGGCCGTGCCCGACACCCTGATCCCCCAGATCCCTTACGTCAAGGAGGTGGTCCGGGGGTTCGCGATCCCGGTGGTGGAACAGCAGGGGATCGAGGCGGACGACATCATCGGGACGCTCGCCTGCCGCTATGCGGAGCAGGGGATGGACGTCGTCATCGTTTCGGGCGACAAGGACATGATGCAACTCGTTTCCGACGACATCGTCATGACCGATACGATGAAGGACAAGACCTACGACCGGGCCGCCGTGAAGGAGCGCTTCGGCGTGGAGCCTTCGCAGGTGGCCGACATCCTGGGACTCACCGGCGACGTTTCGGACAATATCCCCGGCGTTCCGGGGATCGGGCCCAAGGGGGCGCAGCGGCTGATCGAGCAGTTCGGAAGTCTGGAGGCGATCCTTGCCCATCCGGAGCAGATCCACAACGCCAAGACCCGTGAGGCGATCCTCAAGAACGTCGACCAGGCGCGCCTCAGCCGGGAGCTGGCCCAGATCCGGACCCAGGCCGAATTTCCCTTCGATCTGGAGGCCTGCCGCAGGCGGGAGCCGGACCGGGAAGGCCTCATGGCCCTTTTTCGGGAGTTCGAATTTTCCTCGCTGCTCCAGGAACTGAAACTCCGCGGCGAAGAGACCGCCTGCGAAAACCGGGTCTGCCGGACCGCCGAGGAACTGGCGGCGCTGGTCGCCCGGCTTCGCACTGCCAGCGCCTTTTCCTGCGAGCCGGTCCTTTCTTCGAGTGAGGCGATGCGCGCGACGCTCGTGGGGCTTGCCGTTTCTCCGGCCCCCGGGGAGGGGACCTACATCCCCCTGGGCCATGAAGCGGACGATCCGCAGCTTGCCGAAGCCGCAGTCCTGGAGAGTCTGGCCCCGGTCCTCGCCGATCCCGCGATCGCCAAGCACGGCCACGACCTCAAGACGGCGCTGGTCGTGCTCTCCGAAAGAGGGATTGCGCTTCGGGGACTCGGTTGCGACACGATGATC
The DNA here is from genome assembly GCA_021817825.1 of Deltaproteobacteria bacterium. GTDB lineage: Bacteria > Desulfobacterota > Syntrophia > Syntrophales > UBA5619 > JAKAFS01. The sequence continues at coordinate 15,218 of JAKAFS010000080.1, forward strand.
GCTTCCTACCTCCTCAATCCCGCCAAGCACAGCTTCGAGTTGGCCGATGCGGTCCTGGACCATCTCGGCAGGCAGATTCCCACCGCCAAGGAGGTGGTCGGGAGCGGCGCCCGGGCGGTTCCCTTTGCGACTCTTTCCGGGGAAAAGGTCGTGAACTATGGCTGCCGGCGCGCCGAGGCGATCCTGCCGCTCGCCGCGGATCTGAGCGCCAAGCTGGAGGCGGCGGGGCTGCAAGGACTCTTTCGCGACGTGGAGATGCCCCTGGCCGAGGTCCTGGCCGCCATGGAACGCAAGGGGGTCCTGCTCGATACGGCGCTTCTCAAGACCATGTCCCGGGAGATCGGGCAGCTCCTGGCCCTTTCGGAGGAGAAGATCTATAGGCTTGCCGGGGAGAAGTTCAACATCAATTCGCCCAAGCAGCTCCAGGTCGTCCTCTTCGAAAAACTAGGCCTGCCGCGGGGGAAAAAGACCAAGGACGGCTTTTCCACCGATGTCGATGTTCTTTCGAACCTGGCGCAGAGCCACGAACTGCCCGCCGAGATCCTCGCCCACCGGGGGTTGATGAAGCTGAAGAGCACCTACATCGACGCCCTGCCGGAGCTGGTCCATCCGCGGACCGGACGGGTTCACACCTCTTACAACCAGACCGTGGCGGCCACGGGAAGGCTCTCGAGCAGCAACCCGAACCTCCAGAACATCCCGATCCGCACCTTGGAGGGAAAGCGGATCCGCCAGGCCTTCATCGCCCCTCCGGGCCGGCTGATCCTTTCGGCGGACTATTCGCAGATCGAGCTGCGGGTCCTGGCCCATCTCTCGGAGGACCCCACCCTGATCGAGGCCTTTGCCACCGGCGAGGACATTCACAGCCGCACGGCCTCGGACCTCTTCGGGGTCTTTCCCGAGCTGGTCAATGCCGACATGCGGCGGCAGGCCAAGGTGATCAATTTCGGCGTTCTCTACGGGATGAGCGCCTTCGGCCTCGCCAAGGAGCTGGGGATCACCCAGAAACTGGCCCAGGCCTATATCGACGGCTATTTCCAGAAGTACGCCAAAGTCCGCGAGTATCTCGACGGAGTGCTGGTCCAGGCACGGACCGAAGGATATGTGACGACCCTGCTGATGCGGCGGCGCTACCTGCCCGAGATCACGAGTCCCCAGCCCGCCATCCGGCAATTCGCCGAGCGGATGGCCATCAACGCCCCCATCCAGGGGACGGCGGCGGACCTCATCAAGGTGGCGATGGTACGGATCCACAAACGGCTGGCTGCGGAAGGCCTGGCCGCCGAGATGATCATGCAGGTTCACGACGAACTGGTTTTCGAGGTGCCCCTCGCCGAACGAGAGACGCTGATGACGCTCGTCCGCCAGGAAATGGAGGGGGTCCTGAAGCTGACCGTGCCCCTGCGGGTGGAAATGGCCTTCGGGAAGAACTGGGACGAGGCGCACAGCTAAAGGAAAGGGTCACATCCTTATCTTTAGCTTTGTTTTTTATATCTGGGTGATTGCAGAATCCTACAGTACGGCTTGTCGCCGGTCTTGCAGGCGATCAGCAGATGATCTTTCGCCTGCTGGAACTGTCCCGTCTCGAATAGGGATCTTCCCAGATGCCCGTGAATTACGCTCTCCAGATCCTGAGGAAAGCCCTGGTTGAGGCGGAGGGCCTTCGACAGGTCGGCGATGGCGGCTTTGTGCCGGTTCTTGATGCTATAGCAGATTCCCCGGCCGGCGTAGGCCCTGGCGATGTTCGGTTGCAAGGCGATGACCCTGTCCAGATCAGGGATGGCCTTGTCATGCTTCCCCTGTCTCAAGTACACGAACCCGCGCAGCAGGTGGACCTCATAGAAAGCCGGGCTGTCCGCGAGGGAGCGCATCAACTTTTCAAGCGCTTCGTCCAGGCGCCCGGCCGCAAAATCGCTCAGCGCATCGGCATAGAGCCGCCGTGACAGGAAGTCCTTTTCCTGGACCGTGATTCTGGCAACGATCGCCCGGTGCTCCTGGTCCGCTTTGGTCGCCGCCAACTGCTCCTTGAGCTTTGCCAGCTCTGTCTGACTCTTGTCGTAGGCCGCCTTGGTCTCGGCAAATTCCTGGGCGAGCCCATTCTCCCTGATCCGCTCCATGGTCACGCCGATCTTGTCGGGTGTCACGATCGCCCTGATCTTGACCCAGAACTTGATGGCGTCGCCCTCGAGTGTCCGTTTCTTGTCGAGGACACT
>JAKAFS010000156.1 GCA_021817825.1 Deltaproteobacteria bacterium
GACTCGGTCGGGAGTCATGATGCTGGTGAGCGGCCAGCCGCCGCTCCCGGTCATCATCCGGCAGACGTTCATGTAAATCCCATCGATGTCCGGCCGCTCCTCGCGGTCGACCTTGACGCAGATAAATGCCTCGTTGAGGAGGGCGGCAACGGTTTCGTCCTCAAAGGATTCGTGGGCCATGACGTGGCACCAGTGACAGGTGGAGTATCCGACGGAGAGAAAGACCGGCTTGTCTTCCCTTTGCGCCCGGTCAAAGGCCTCGTCCCCCCAGGGGTACCAGTCCACGGGGTTGCCGGCATGCTGCAGGAGATAAGGGCTCTTCTCGTTAAGAAGCCTGTTGGGGGTCGGAGAGATCATCCTTTGTCCTCCGGTGAAAGGGCTGCAACCGAAAAGGGATCCGTGATTCCGGCCCCTTTTCCTCCTCTGTCTTCACAGCGCCTCCCTGAGGCGGTCGAGGCCGCCGGACACGTCGTCGTGCAGATGGAGGCGGAGGACGTGGCGACCCGCATCGGTCAGGGCCTGCCGATCGCCGACGGCCTGCGCCGCCTTGAGGACGCCGAAGCTGAGCGCCGAGGCCGGGCGCCCGAGCTCATCCGGAATTTTCGCATCACGGGGATCGTCCGCCGTCAGCTGGATGAACAGGCCGCGACCCGCATCCCCTTTGTGGAGCTGCCCCGTCGAGTGGAGGAAACGGGGCCCATAGCCCGCGGTCACGGCGATATGGAAGCGCTCCCGGAGTCGCAGCCGGAGACGGGCGAGCGCCTCACTGGTTTCCGAACAGGGGCGCAGATAGGCCTGGATCGCCGCATAGGCGCCCGGCCCGGCCTGCCCCAGGAATTCGTCGAGCGCCGAGGCCGGCGTACCGGATGTGACATCGCCGTATACGGAGATGCCCTGCGCTTCCAAAACCGGCTTTTCCTCCGGCATCGCTCCCTTTTCCGTATACTGAGCGATCATCTTCCGGGCGAGGACTTTGGCCTCTTCGACATCCGGCTGATCAAAGGGGTTGATCATCAGTTGCCAGCCTGCCGCCACCGTGGCCATCTCCCAGAAAAAGCACTGTCCGCCCAGATCGTAGAGATCGGCCAAAAGCAGATCGACGACGGGATGGCCGGCCTCCGCGAGGATCCGCAGCCGCTGTTCCTGCGTCCGGTCCTCACCGCTGCGCAGACAGACAAAGACGCGGTCGTTCCCATACACCCCGGGCGGGCCGAGAGGCTCCTCCACGACGGGCAGGATCCCCTTCCCCTCCTTCCCCGTGCTTTCCGCGATGAGCTGCTCGACCCAGTCGCCGAAGGCCGCGATCTCCGGGGAAAAGACAAAGGTGAGTTTGTCCCGTCCCCGCTTCGCCAGCTCTCCCAAGAGTGCGCCGAGGAGGGCCCCTCCCGTCCCCTCTTTGCCGCCGCGTGAGAATTCGCCTTCCCTTTCCGCAGCGGCCCGATCCAAAAGACGATCCACGTCCATCCCGATCAGGGCCGCGGGGAAGAGGCCGAAAAAGGAGAGGGCCGAATAGCGCCCGCCGATCTCCGGGTCGTTGAGGAAGGTGTGACGGAAACGGTTGGCCGCCGCGACTGCCGTAAGGGCGCTCCCGGGGTCGGTGATGGCGATGAAATGCCTCCCCGCCTCCCCTTCCCCGAGTTTCTCGGCGGCGAGGTTATAGAAGTATTTGAGGAAGGAGAAGGTCTCCACCGTCCCGCCGGATTTCGTGGAGACGATGAACAGCGACCGCTTCAGGTCAAGCCGTCCGGCCCTGTCGAGGACGGCCCCCGGGTCCGTACTGTCGAGGACGGCCAGGTCAAGAAAGCCGTCGGCCACCCCGAAGATCCTCCGGAACACCTCCGGCGCCAGACTGGACCCCCCCATCCCCATCAGGAGGGCGAAGGTATAGCCGTCGGCCCGGATGCCGTCCACGACGGTCTTGATCTCGGGCAGCCGTCCCCTCATGGCCTGCGGGCTGTCCAGCCAGCCCAGGCGGTTTGCGATCTCTTTCGGCTCCGGCTTCCAGAGGGTGTGGTCCTTTTGTCGGATCCGCTCTACGACCCGGTTCTCCCCCAAGGCCTTTCGGACTTCAGCCGCGACAGCCCGGCAGGATTCCGGACGGAGCGTCATCCTCTCCTTCGACATCGCCGTATCTCCTCACACGCTACGCGCTTCAAACTGGGCGGCTTCCCGTCACCGGCCGAGGAGTCTCCGAGCCGCCGCAGCGACCGCCTCGGCGGTGATCCCGAATTTCTCGTAGATTACCTTGTAGGGGGCGCTGGCGCCAAAGCGGTCGATCCCCACGGCCTCCCCCTCCAGACCTACGTAATGCTCCCAGCCCAGACGGCACCCCGCTTCGACCGCCACCCGTGCCTTGACGGCGGGAGGAAGGACCCGGTCCCGATACTCCTGCGACTCGCCGTCAAAGAGTTCCCAGCTCGGCAGCGAGACGACGCGGACGCGGATTCCTTCCGCGGCAAGCCTTCTGCCTGCAGCGAGGGCGATCTCCACTTCCGAACCCGTCCCGATGAGGACCGTCTCCGGATCCCCTGCCGATTCCCAAAGGATGTATCCTCCTTTTCGCAGGCCGGCCGCCGGCTGGATGACGGATCGGTCGAGGACGGGCAGGTTCTGCCGCGTGAAGATGAGGGCCGTGGGGCCGGAGGTGTTCATCAGGGCGGTGCGCCAGGCCTCGACCGTCTCGTTGGCGTCGGCCGGCCGGATCACGGTCAGGTGGGGGATCGCCCTCAGGCTCATCAGTTGTTCGATGGGCTGGTGGGTCGGGCCGTCCTCGCCGACGCCGATGCTGTCGTGGGTGAAGACATAGATCACCCGAAGCCTCATCAGGGCGGCCAGGCGGATCGACGGCCGCATGTAGTCGGCAAAAGTGAAAAAGGTCCCGGTGAAGGGGAGGACTCCCCCATGGAGGGCCATTCCGCCGGCGATGGCGGCCATCGCGTGCTCCCGGACGCCGAAGTGGATGTTGCGCCCTCCGTAGCCCCACTCCCCGCCGACCGCCCCCTCGCGGCAGGCGGGCGGTTCTCCGGGTTTCTGGAAATCTCCCTGACCCTTGAGCCAGGTAAAGGTGGAGGGATTCAGATCGGCCGAACCTCCCATCAACTCCGGAATCACCGGGGCCAGGGCCTGAAGAACGGCCTCCGAGGTCTTGCGCGTCGCGACATCCTTGCTTCCCGGACCGTAGCCGGGCAAAGCCTTCTCCCAGCCGGCCGGCAGTTCACCCTTCATGATCCGCCTGAATTCGGCCGCCTCGCCGGAATGGGCGGCGGTATAACGCTCGAAGGCCTCATTCCATGCGGTCTGCCGGGCGACGCCTGCGGTACCGGCCCCGCGGAAAAAGGAGAGGACCTCTTCCGGAACAAAGAAGGAAGGCTCCAGCGGCCAGCCGAGGTTTTCTTTGGCCGCCCGGACCTCATCCGGCCCGAGGGGGGCGCCGTGCGCGCCGCTGGTATTCTGTTTTCCGGGCGCCCCGCAGCCGATGGTTGTCCGGATCCGGATGAGCGACGGCTTCGCTGTCTCGGTCTTTGCTTCGGCAAGGGCGCGGTCGATTGCCGCGACATCATTGCCGTCGGCAGCGGTGAGCACCTGCCAACCGGCGGCGGCAAACCGTCCGCCGATTTCCTCGGTGAAACCGAGAGCCGCCGATCCCGACAGGACGATCCCGTTGTCGTCGTACAGGACGATGAGCTTTCCCAGACCGAGATGGCCGGCCAGTGCGGAAGCCTCGGATGAGAGCCCCTCCATAAGGTCGCCGTCACTCGCCAGGACGTAGGTAAAATGGTCCACGATCCGCTGACCGGGATGGTTGAAGCGGGCCGCCAGATGGGCCTCGGCGATCGCCATCCCCACGGCCGCGCCGAATCCCTGACCGAGCGGCCCCGTCGTCATCTCCGCCCCGGGGGGATGCCGGTGCTCGGGATGGCCCGGCGTCTTGCTCCCCCACTGCCGGAAGGAGCGGAGGTCGTCAAGGGAGAGGTCATAGCCGGTCAGATAGAGGAGAGCGTAAAGGAGCATCGAGGCATGGCCGGCGGAC
>JAKAFS010000157.1 GCA_021817825.1 Deltaproteobacteria bacterium
GCCGAGGTGATCAAAAGGGCCGGTATCGAGCTCTTGGACATCGATGCCGCCACCGAGGAGGAGATCATCGCCAAGGCCCAGGATGCCGATGTCGCCTTTATCGTCAGGACGCAATTCACACGCCGCGTTTTTGAGAACCTGCCCAAGTTGAAGGCTGTTATCCGCTGCGGCGTCGGTTATGACAACGTCGATGTGGCCGCCGCCACCGACAACCACGTCCTGGTCATCAACGTCCCCGACTTCTGCTTCGAGGAGGTCTCCAACCACGCCATCGTCCTGCTCATCGCCTGCGCCAAGAAACTGGTGCGGTTGGACCATACCGCCAAAACCGCCGGCTGGAAGGCAAGCCGTCAGCTCCTGGACCCCATGGGGTCCATCTGGGGGCAGACCCTCGGCATCGTCGGCTGCGGAAACATCGGCCGCATGACCGCCCGAAAAGCGCGGTGCTTCGGTCTGAATGTGATCGGTTCCGACCCTTATGTCGATCCGAATCTCGCCAAAGAATCGGGCATCACCCTGAAGAGTCTGCCCGAGGTGATGGAGGAATCCGATTATGTCTCGCTTCATCCCTGCCTCAACCAGGAGACCTTCCATCTCATCGGCGAAAAGGAACTCGCCTTGATGAAGCCGGGCGCCTATCTCATCAATACGTCCCGCGGCTCCGTTGTGGATGAGCCTGCCCTCATCAGGGCGCTGCAGGACAAAAGGATCGCCGGCGCCGGCCTTGATGTGTTCGAGAAAGATCCGATCAACCCGGACAATCCCTTGCTGAAAATGGGCAATGTCATCGTGACGCCGCACTCGGCATCTTACTGTGAGGCCTCCTTCAAAAGGCTCAGGATCAGCGTGGGGGAGGAAGCCGTCCGGGTCGCCCGGGGCAGGTGGCCCAAAAACGTGGTCAACAAAGGCGTCCAGCCAAAGGTCACTTTGGAAAAAGAGGGTTAGCGTTGTAATACAGCAGGCCGTGATAAAATCTCCTTGACATACAAGGACCGCCTTCGTATCCTTCCCGCAGAAAAGCGGGCTCTACACAAATGCAACAGGTTCTTATCACTTTAAGGCAAGAAGGAGGAACGTTTATGCGTAGAAGAAACGGATATGCCGTGATCGTGTTTCTGGCAGTTGCCCTTGCAACGACCGTCTTTGCCCAGGGAATGTCGGCCGCAGCCGACTATCCCCAAAAGCCCATCAACACCCTGATGGGTTTTGCCCCCGGCGGAGGGAGCGACGTGATGCTCTCCATGGTCCGGCCGCACCTTGAAAAGGTGCTGAAGACCACTTTTGTCCCGATATACAAACCCGGCTCCGGCAGCGATATCGCCCTGACGGAACTGGCCATGTCCAAACCCGACGGCTACACGGTGGTCATCTCCTGCACGCCTCAGGTTCCCATCAATGCGTACGTCCGGGAAACCGCCTATAAAATCTCCGACCTCGCCTTTGTCGCGAATGTCGTCACAGACCCCGGCGTCCTTGCAGTCCGGGCAGAAAGCCCCTATAAGACGATCGCCGACGTCATCAAGGCGGCCAAGGAGAAACCGGGAACCTTCAGCGTGGGCGTCTCTTCGGCCCCCGGAGACGATTGGTTTGCGATGCACCTGTTCGAAGGGGCGGCGCAGATCAAACTCAATATCGTCCCCTTCTCGGGAGACGGCCCCTCCTGGCAGGCCGCGCTGGCCGGCCACATCGACGCCACCTCCAACAACCTTGGCATCGTCTATCCCCAGATCCGGGCGGGCAAACTCCGCGCCCTGGCGATCATGACCGATAAACGTTCCCCGATCATTCCCGATGTCCCCACCTTCAAGGAGCTGGGAGCCAACTTCACCAGCGGCTCGTCGCGGGGATTCTCCATGCCCAAGAACACGCCCAAGGCCATCATCGACACCTTCGCGGGCGCGGTCAAGCAGGTAATGAGTACCGAGGAATTCAAGGCAAACGCCATCAAGACGGCCTTCCCGACCGATTTCCAGGGACCGGAACAATACACCGCCTACATCAAGTCGCTGGACGCGACCTATCGACCCCTTTGGGACAAGTACGGAAAATCACCGGACGCCGCTGCACCAAAGGCAAAGAAATAGCATCTTCACAGGTGGGAAGGCCGTTCCGGCCTTCCCCGCCTGTGCATTTACAAGCGGGATGGCGCTCCCTTCCCTACCCCGGCAACAGTTCCGCAGGTGAGGATGCCCGGAAGGGCGGTTGTGGGGAATTTTTTGCAAAAGAGGTGTTCGCGTGAATCTCGGTTCAACAGCATTCGCGGGATTGATCCTTGCGGTCGGTCTGGTCTATGAGGGTATGGCCCTGTATATGCCGCGGGGCGGCCTTGCCCAACCGGGGCCCGGCTTTTTTCCCATGATCATCGGTATATTTCTTGTTGCGACAGCGCTGGGGTGTCTGCTCCAGGAAATCCTGCCCCGGAAGAGAAGCGAAGCACCGGCGGCTTCCCCCCTCCCGAACCGGGAGTCAGCCGCCCCCGGCGACCGCAACGTCACAAAAACCTTCCAGTTACTGGCGCTCATGATCGGCTACACCCTCTTGCTCAAACCCCTGGGATTTCTGATCTCCATCTGCACTTTTCTCGTGGTTGCCATCCGTATCTTCGGCTACCGTCGCTGGCTTCCCGCCCTGGCCATGGCGGTCGTCATCGCAGGCATTTCTTATGTTTCGTTCATCCTCTGGCTTAAGGTTCCCCTGCCTCTCGGGATTCTTGATGAGGTTTTTGGATAGGAGAAAAGCGGCATGGACCTCTTTGGCGGATTGATTCACGGCTTTTCGGTGGCACTGACCCCGATGAATCTCCTTTTCGGATTTTCAGGGGCGGTGATCGGTACGATCATCGGCATCCTGCCGGGCCTCGGCCCCCTGGGGACGATGGCGCTGCTCCTGTCGCTGACCTACGGTTTCGACCCGACGGCCGGGATGATCCTCTTCGCCGGTATTTACTTCGGGGCCATGTACGGCGGCTCGACGACCTCCATTCTGCTCAACATCCCCGGGGAGGCGGCTTCCGTCATCACGGTGATCGAAGGGTACCAGATGGCCCGCCGGGGCCGTGCCGGGGCCGCCCTTGCGGTCGCCGCCGTCGGCTCTTTTGTCGCCGGGACAATCAGCCTGATCGGCCTGAGCTTCCTTGCCCCCACGCTGGCGAAGGCGGCCCTCCGGTTCGGGCCGGCGGAATATTTCACCGTTGCCCTCGTCGGGCTCGTGATCATGTCGCGGCTGACGGGGGGAAACCTTATCAAATCGCTGATGATGATCGCCCTCGGACTCGCCCTCGGAACGGTCGGCATGGAGACGGTGGCCGGGTACATGCGTTACACCTTCAAGCAGCCCCTCCTGGCCCAGGGGATCGATTTTCTCCCCGTCGCCATGGGGCTTTTCGGCATTTCCGAAGTGCTGGTCACCGCAGAGGAAAACAGGGGAAATCTGCAGCTGCTCAAGGTCCGTTTCCGGGAACTCTGGCCGACGCTCGTGGAATGGAAGCGGTCGCTTTGGCCCATGATCCGGGGGTCCTTCATCGGCTTTTTCGTCGGCCTCGTCCCCGGTCCCTCCCCGGTCATCTCGACCATGGTTTCCTATTCCGTGGAGAGCAAGCTCGACAAACGCGGCGAGTTCGGCAAGGGAGCCATTGAAGGCGTGGCCGGACCCGAGGCGGCCAACAACGCCTCCGTCGGCGCCGCCTACGTCCCCCTGATGGCGCTGGGGATCCCCTTCACCCCCGCCATGGCGGTCGTGATGGCGGTGCTTCTGATCCACGGGATCAATCCCGGTCCCCTGCTGATGACCGAGAAACCCGACCTCTTCTGGGGCGTCATCGCCAGCATGTACATCGGCAACTTCATGCTCCTCGTCTTCAACCTTCCTTTGGTGGGCATATTTGCCAGCATCATCCGGACCCCTCTTTATCTGCTTATGCCGCTCGTCCTGATGCTATGCCTGGTGGGGGTCTACTCGGTCAACAATTCGATGCTCGACATCTGGCTCATGATCGGCTTCGGCCTGTTGGGCTAT
>JAKAFS010000081.1 GCA_021817825.1 Deltaproteobacteria bacterium
CATATCATCGTCAAGGGCATCGGTAAAGCCCTGTTTGACATCATAAATCAATTGATCCGTTTCGGCATGTCCTCCACCCCCCGGTGCGATATGGAGCAGCCGCTGAATAAAACCGTCCAGTTTCTTCACCGTGTTTTTGGCGGTCGCCAGCGCCCCGGGCGAGAAATTGAGCGGTTTGCGATAATGGGACCCGAGGAGAAAAAAACGGATTTCCCGACCGCGGTAACCCTTTCTTTCCAATTCTTCCAGCGTGACGGCGTTGTTCAGCGACCGCGACATCTTCTTGCCGTCCACCATGACCAGTTCGGTATTCAGCCAGTAATTGGCCGGCCTTTTCCCCGTTGCCGCTTTGCCTATGGCCAGGACGTTCTCGCAATGGGGAAAGAGCACATCGGCGCCGCTCACGTGGATGTCGAAGGTCTCGCCGAGAACTTCCATGGCCGTCGCCGCGCACTCCAGATGCCAGCTGGGGCGCACGTTTCCCCAGGGAGTCTTGAAATAAATCCCCTTTTTCAGCTCCCTCAGATTCGACCGTTTGAGAAGCGTGAAATCCACGGGACTGTCCTTTTCATAGTCGTCCAGATCCACGGTCCCGGAAGTCACCTGACGGAGATCGATATTGGAAAGCCTGCCATAGTCCGCGAGTTTGGAGATATCGAAATAGACGGACTTCAGCTTTTCGTAGGCGTATCCTTTCTGAACCAGCCTTTCCGCCAATTTGACCATTCCTTCGACATGGTCGCTGGCGCGCGGATAGTCGTCGTCCCGCCGGACGTTCAGTCTTTGCAAGCCGGCGAGGAAGGCGGCGGCCCCCTTCTCCGTATAGGTCTTCAAGTCGCTGTCGGCCAGATCGGCCCCCCGGATGGAGCTGTCGGCCAGGTCGATGATGTTCATGACATGCCGGACCCGCAGGCCGTGGTATTCCAGAAAACGGCGAATCAGATCGGAAACCACGTACCGCCGAAAGTGGCCGATATGCGGAACTTCATGGACAGTCGGACCGCAGGAATGCATGCGCACCTCGGCGGGGTTCAGCGGCTGGAAGGCGACCTTCTCCCGGACGGCCATATCGTAGAGCCGGAGGTTCGACACGGTCCGGTCGGTAAAAAGATCGGTGCTGAGATACCGTTCGCCGCCGTCGGGAAAGATCACCACGATGACGCCCTCGTCCAGTTCCCGGGCCTTTGCGGCGGCCACATGCATCGCAGCCCCGGAACTCATTCCCACGAGCAATCCCTCTTCGCGGGCCAGACGGCGGGCCATCGCGAAGGCGTCCTCATCAAGGATATTGACTTTTTCGTCCAGGCGATTCTTGTCGAAGATCCCCGGTCGGTAGGACTCCTTCATATTCTTGAGTCCCTGGATGCGATGCTGGAGGTAGGGCTCCACTCCGACGATCCGGATCTCGGGGTTGTACTCCTTGAGCCTTTGGGAGATCCCCATGGCCGTACCGCTCGTCCCCAAGGTGGCCACCACCAGGGTGACGGCCCCCTCGGTCTGGCGCCAGATCTCCTCGCCCGTCCCATGATAGTGGGCCCAGACGTTGTCCGGGTTGTTGAACTGGTCGGTGCCGAAATACTTCTCCGGATGTTCGCGCATCAGGTTGTAACCCACCTCGATGGCGCCGTCGGTGCGCAGGTTGGCCGGGGTAAAGATCAATTCGGCCCCCAGGGCCTTGAGGATCTTCTTCCGCTCTTCGCTCGCCGATTCCGGCAAAACCAAGCAGAGGCGATATCCCCGGGCGGCGGCCACCATGGCCAACCCGATGCCCGTGTTGCCGCTGGTCGCCTCCAGGATCACCTTGTCCCTGGTCAACTCGCCGCGCTTTTCAGCCTGATCGATCATATAGACGGCCACCCGGTCCTTGATGGATCCGCCGGGGTTGAAATATTCCAGTTTGGCGAAGATCCGGACCCTGCCGTTGGGGTTCAGACTGCGGATCTCCACAAGCGGGGTATGGCCGATGGCGCTATCGACGCTGGGGTAGGTTTCAATCATGATAATGAAGGAGGATCAAGGACGCCGGAAAATCGTCGTCCCTTAGGCATCATATTCCGGCACGGGCAGCTTCAGGAACGCAACCCCCTCTTCCCGGAGGTTTTCTTCTTCGCTTTGCGTCGTGGTCCCCCTGATATTTCTCCCCTCTTCCTCTCCCTGATGAATCCGCAAAGCGACTTCCGCAAACTTGTCGCCCACATCATCAAAGTTCTTGTGGACATATTCCTGAAATTCCTTGAGGATCTTCAGAGGCGACAGGTCCGCCGTCGCCTTTTGCGCACCAGGACGGCTCTCCTTGCTCAGGATCGCCACGGAAGAGGGCACCATCTCCGTATCGGTGCTCTTGCACACCGGACAGGCGACGAGACGCTCCGCCTTCTGTCTTTCGAAGGACTCCCGGTCCTTGAACCACCCTTCGAATTTATGACCCTCCCGGCACTTCAGGTCGTAAATAATCACCCATCCCTCCCAAACGCTGCTTTCCGTTTCTGCTCCTTACCATGACGCCTGCGGAAAGACAACCCGCCTTTCCGTCCCGGCCTGCAAACCGCGAAATCTTTCCCGCCATCCAAAAATAATGATGGACATTCGCGGCCGAATTGGTTAAAAGGCCGGTGTCGGGATGTGGCCCAGCTTGGTAGGGCACTGCGTTCGGGACGCAGGAGTCGCGCGTTCAAATCGCGCCATCCCGACCATTTTTTTGCTTTCCGGCGCCCCTCGGCACGCCTCTTTTTCGAAACCCATCTCCTTCATCGGCCCGGAGCGGCGACGGTGCGGCTACCCTGCCGCCGCGGCCATCTGGAAGATGGGCAAGTACATGGCAATGATCATCCCGCCGACCACGCCGCCCAAAAACACCATCATGAAAGGTTCCAGAAGAGCCGTCATCGCCTCGACCGCCGCATCCACCTCGTCGTCATAGAAATCGGCGATCTTGGCAAGCATCGTATCCAGGGCGCCCGTGGCCTCGCCGACGGCGATCATCTGCACCACCATGGGAGGAAAGATGTCCGTTTCGATCAGCGGTTCGGCGATGGTCTTCCCTTCGCTGATGCTCTGCCGCGTCTTCATAAGGGCGATTTCGATGATCTTGTTCCCCGAGGTCTTGCTGACGATCCCGAGTCCCTCCAGGATCGGCACCCCGCTCTGCATCATCGTGGAGAGGGTCCGGGAGAACTTGGAAACGGCCACCTTCTTCAACAGCGGCCCGAAGACGGGGGTCTTCAGAACGAGGGCATCGATGAAGAGGGTTCCCTTTTCGGTGGCATAATACTTCTTGAACGCAAAGACCAGGGCCACCAGCGCCGCAACCATGTAGAGGAAGTAGTTCTGGGCGAATTGACTGGCATCGACCAGAAACTGGGTCGGCCCGGGCAGCTTCGACCCCATCCCCTCGAACATCTTCTGAAAGACCGGGATGACCTTCAGCAGGAGGACCGCCACGACGCCGATGGAGATGACCAGAACCGAAGCGGGATAAGTCATCGCCCCTTTGACCTTGCTTTTGAGCTTCATCGCCTTTTCCATGTAGCCCGAGAGACGCTGGAGGATCACATCCAGGATGCCGCCGCTCTCCCCCGCCGCCACGAGGTTCACGAAGAGGTCGTCGAAAATCTTCGGATACTTTTTCAGGGCGTCGGTCAGCGTGGAGCCTCCCTCGATATCCGCTTTGATGCTGCCGATCACCTTGGCAAAGGTCTTGTTCTGCTCCTGTTTCCCCAGCAGATCGAGACACTGGATCAGGGGGAGACCGGCGTTGATCATGGTGGCGAAGATCCGGCAAAAAACCACCACGTCCTTTTCAGATACCTTCTGCTGCAAAAAGGGGAGGTACTCGGCAAGGTCCTTGGGCTTGGCGCTCACCTTGATATTCTTGAAGCCCTGCCGGCGCAACTGGGACTTGACCGTATTGGCGTCGGCGGCCTCCCATTCCCCCTTTTTGGCTTCACCCTTCCTGGTTTCCGCTTTCCAGACGAACATCGGCATAATCAGAATCCTTTCTTCCATTTTCCGAGGATCTCATAGAGGATCACCCCGGTGGCGACCGAGACATTCAGAGAAGCAATCTCACCCCGCATGGGGATGGAAATCAGAAAATCGCACTTTTTCCGGATCAGGGGGCGAAGGCCCCGGCCTTCGCTTCCCATGACCAGACCGATGTGCCCATCATAGTCGGGGGTCCGCATATCCAAAGCGGTGCCGGCTTCGGCGCCGTAGATCCAGAACCCCTCTTTCTGGAGCGTTTCGATGGCCCGCCCCAGGTTCACCACCCGCGCCACGGGCAGGCGATGAATCGCCCCGGCGGAAGCCTTGATGGCCGAAGCCGTGATCGACGCAGCCCGGTCTTCGGGAATAATGACGCCGTTGGCGCCGCAGCAATGGGCCGTGCGGATGATGGAGCCGAGGTTCTGGGGATCGGTGACGCTGTCCAGGAGGATAACCAGGCTGTAACGAGAATCGGCATGCCGGTTCGCAATGACGGCGTCCAGGTCGCTGTAGGCGTATTCCCGACAGAGGCCGGCCACTCCCTGGTGCACCCGGCCGGGAGCCAGCTTTTCCACCCGCTCCCGGCCGCCCCGTTCCACGGGGACCCGCTGTTGGGAAGCGAGGTGGAGAAGCTTCTCCACCGCCTGGTCCGTCCTGCCTTCGGCCACGACGATCTTTTCGAGCTCGGCGGGATGGGAAAGAAGCATCTCCAGGAGCGGATTGATGCCGTAGATGACCTGCATGAGATCCTTTTTGTAGTTGTCCCGACCGCCTGTAGCGGCGGGGATCCGTCAGTTTCCGCCCCGCAGAGCGAACCCCCGGGCCATCTCCGCCGCGATCTCGTCGGCCGCAGCGGCGGGATCTGCCGCCTGAGAGATCGGCCTGCCCACGACGAGATAATCGGAACCGTCGCGGACCGCCGCGAAGGGGGTCACGATCCGCTTCTGATCATCGCCGGCCACCGCTTTCGCCGCCCGGATGCCGGGGGTCACGATCAGAAAGGTCTCGCCGCAGGCCTTCCGGATGGCGGCAGCCTCCGCGGCCGACGCCACGACGCCGGAAACCCCGGCATCCTGGGCCAGACGCGCCAGATCCAACACCGTCTCCCGCGTTCCCTTGGTGAATCCGACGCGCTTGAGATCGTCGTCGTTGAGGCTGGTCAGGACGGTCACGGCCAACAGGATCGGCCGGGGAGTCCCCGTTTGGTCGGCGAAACGCCGGATCGCGCCGACCGTCTCGGCCATCATCTGCTTCCCGCCCGAGGCGTGGAGGTTGAACATGGCCACCCCCAATTCGCAGGCGGCCTCGGCGGCCCGGGCGACGGTATTGGGAATATCGTGAAATTTCAGGTCAAGGAAGACCTTTCCGCCCCGGGCCTGGATCTGTCGGACGATCTCCGTTCCGTAGCGGACAAAGGACTCTTTGCCCACCTTGAACATGCCGACATGGTCCCAGAGGCGATCGACCCAGACGAGGGACTCTTCCAGAGAGCCTCCCACATCGAGGGCAAAAATCAGCCCTTCCCGGGACGGCTTATTCACTGTAGTCGTCATCGCCGATAAACTCGGTTTCATCGGGTATCGATTTGAACTCCGCCCGGACCCCTTTGAGTCCGTCGGGATGCGCATAACCGACCTTGCCGGCCGCAATCTCGCGCAAGGCGGTGACGATCTCCCGGTTGTTTCTCCCCTCCACCAGAGGAGCGGATCCTTTCAGGAGCTGCCGGGTTCGCTGAGTCGTCAGCAGGACGAGGGCAAAGCGGTTCTTCGCCTCCTGCAAGGAGTCTTCCACTGTGATTCTAGCCATAGGCCACCTACCTCCACAAAGAATAAAAGTTTCTCACCGCATGCGGTGGAATGGTCACACGGCCGATCCTCCTGCCCTCGCGGCACAAAAGCGGATCGGCCGATTCTACCGAAAAAAGGCCGCCACGCGGTCGGCGCAGCGGTCCCGCCGGGATTTCTCGGCGAGATAGATCGCCCGAAACCGATCTACCGCCTCGGGCAACCTTTCGTTGAAAATAATGTAATCATAGCACAGTGCTTCGCGAATTTCATCCAGGGAGGTCCGTAGACGGCACTCCATGGCGGCCGCGCTTTCCCCCCGCTTCTCCAGCCGGGACTTCAGTTCGGCGATGGAAGGGGGCATGATGAAGATGAAAACCGCATCCGGATACTGTTCCCGGATCGCCTTGGCCCCCCGGGGTTCGATATCGAGCAGCAAATCGCCCCCCTTCGCCAAAAAAGCATCGAGGGTCTTTTTCGCGGTCCCGTAGAACTGACCGTAGTTCTCCACCCACTCGACGAACTCTCCTGCGGCGATCCGCCGGCGGAACTCCTCGGGGGAAATGAAATAATAATCTTTTCCGTCCACTTCGCCGGGTCGGGGCGGGCGGGTGGTGCAGGAGACGGAAAACCGGAGTTCGGGAAACATCCGCAGGATCTCCCGGCTGATCGACGTCTTCCCGGCGCCGGACGGGGCGGACAGGACCAGCAGCACCCCCTGGTTTCCGACCCCGGGTCGCTCATTCAATGTTCTGCACCTGTTCCCGAAGTTTCGCCAATTCGCTCTTGATCTCGATGACGCTCCGGGAGATCTCCGCATCGCCGCTTTTGGAGCCGATCGTATTGACCTCGCGACCCATTTCCTGGATCAAAAAATCGATCTTCCGGCCGGCCGCCTCGCCCGTCGTGAGCAGGTCGACAAACTGGCCGATATGGCAGCGGAAACGAACCACCTCTTCGGTAATGTCGCTCTTTTCCGCCATGATGGCCACTTCCTGAAGGAGGCGCGACTCGTCGATGGCCATCCCCCCCGTCAGATCCCGGATCCGGTCGCCGAGCCGGCGCTGATAGTCGAGGACCACCTGGGGCGACCGGGCGGCGATCCCTTCCAAAGTGCCTCCGATCAGGGAAAGCCGCGCCGACAGATCCTCCTGTAGGACCTTGCCTTCCCGGTCTCTCATCTCCGTCAGCATCCGGAGCGCCTCATCGAGAAGCGTTGCCATCCCCTCCCAGAGGACCGCCGGATCCTGAACCGCCTCGGTAGGGACAAAGAGGTCCCGGAACCCGGCCATCACGGACAGGGAGATGTCCTCTTCCAGGTGCAGTTCTTCTTTCATCTGGTTCAGCAGGGCATGGTAATTCTGTAGCAGGGGAAGGTTCAGGGCAAAACGGCCGTTGCTCTCCGTCCCGCCGTCGTTGTCGATCCGCAGGGTGGCCTCGATCCTCCCCCGGGAACACTGCTCTCCGATCCTTTTTTTGATCTCGGCCTCGAAGGGGGCGAGCATCCCGGGCAAACGCAGGGAGACCTCCAGGTAGCGGTGGTTGACCGATTTCATCTCCACCGTCATCTTTCGTCCTCTAAGGACGGCTTCTGACCTGCCGTACCCCGTCATGCTTCTGATCATCTTTTACTCCTTAATGGCAACAACGCCTCAAGGGGCCGGTTTTTCCCCGGCCGGCGGAGCGTCATCCGCCGCTTTTCCCTTGAGTTGAAGAATATATTTATCCCGAATCCGCTTCAGGATGTCCATCACACCGTCGCTTCCGTAGTCAGGGTAGGTCCAGGGGAGCGAATGAAACTTTCCCTCCCGATACACCAGCGTCAGGTCGGCATAGATGCCGTCCCGCAGATAGGGCCGATGGGTGTACCCCTTGCCCGTGGCCAGAATCAAATGGGCGCCGGCCAGATATCCGGGATCGATATTCACCCGCCTTTTCCCCTCTGCGCAAAGCTTCTCTTCAATGCCGTTCGTCCAGAGCTTGACATCGGGCAAGGCTTCCGGCCGGATGAGCCGCTCGAAGGCGACAAAACGGCGGATCAGGGCGCCGCCGAATTCTTTCGCGTAATAGTCGGTGTAATCGAACGCCACCGGGCTGCTGAGAAAATCGATCCTGCCGAACCGTTCGGTCAGGGCCCGCACCGCCTCGTTGAGCAGGTCGCCCTCTCCGGAAAAGAGGCTGGCAATCAGTTTGACGGCCTCTGCCGGCTGCGGATGGCTCATAAGACCCTTTTCAATTCCTCCCGAGTCACCGTCGCCGTGCCCACTTTTCCCACCGCAATGCCGGCGGCCTGGTTGGCCAGATAGGCCGCCTCCCGAAAAGAGGCTCCGGCAGACATGCAGAGGGCCAGGACGCCGATGACCGTATCGCCGGCCCCGGTGACATCGAAGACCTCCCGGGCCTGGGCGGGAAAGGCGGTGTGTTTCACCCGGCCGTCCCGTTCGAAGAGGCTCATCCCGGCCTCGCCGCGGGTGATCAGAATCGCCTTGAAATTGAAGTCCTGCATCAGCTTCAGGCCGATCCGGACATGGTCCTGACCGTTTTGGATCGCCTCGCCGGCGGCGCCGCCCGCCTCATGGTGATTCGGGGTCACGATGTCGAACCCCTCGTAGAGGGAAAAGTCCTTCTGCTTCGGATCGACGCAGGTGAAGATCCGGCGATCGGCAATCTCCTTCCGGATCCCGTCGAGCAGCGGCCGGGTCACCACCCCCTTGCCGTAATCGGAGATCACCAGAGCCCCCAGATCGTCACGCACCGAACGCAGATAGGAGAGGATTTTACGGATGCTCTTGGCCTGCACCGGCCGGCGGTCTTCCCGATCGAACCGGACCACCTGTTGGCCGTGGGCCACGATCCGGGTTTTCAGGGTCGTGGGACGGTCCGCTTCGACGACAATGCCTGCCGTATCGACGCCCCGCTGGCCGAATTCGGCCAGCAGCCTTTTGCCCGTTTCGTCGGCGCCGACCACGCCGGCCAGGTGTACCCGACCGCCCATGGCGAAGATATTGTTCAGCACGTTGGCGCAACCGCCCAACAGGAAGTTGTCCCGCTTCACCTCGACGACGGGAACCGGCGCCTCGGGAGAGATCCGGGAGACCTGCCCCCAGATGAAATGATCCGCCATGATATCGCCGACGACCAGGACGCCGGAACGGGGAAATTGGTCAATGATCTCAGATGCCCGCTTCTTGCTTATGATCCGTTGCATAGATACCCTGTCATCGGCCTTGGGAGAAAAGGCCATATTTCATAGCGGCTTATGCTATTCGTATGGGCAGGTTTTGTCAATCCTTTTCTCGGAAGCCGTGAATGTCCTGTGATTACGCCGTTCCAACATCCACACCCCTGCGAACCTGGTTTTTCTTCACTTCCGCCGGATCGTATAGAGGAGTCCGAGAGCGCGTTCCTTCTCCTGTACGGGAACGAAGTCGAAAATGCCGGTTTTCCCTTCCCGCAGAGGAGCTTCCAGGCTCGCTTTCTTGCGTCCCTCCAGAATGGCGAGGATCTGCCGATCCAGGGGAGACCGGTCCTGACGGTAATCGTAATCGGCAAGACTATTTTCCGTCGGGTCCCCGAACCGGTTGATCCCCCGTTCATCCACCCACTGGATGGAATAGGTTCCCGGCTGGGTCTCATAGAATGCCTGGAACAGCGCCAGGGCCTCGTCCCGGTCTCCCCGGGAAAGGGCCCTCACCAGAGGGGCCTCCCGGGCAAAGGAGGCCAGCGTTCCCGCGGTCTTGGCAGCGGACGGGAGGGGGCGGGACGGGTTTGCGAAGTCACCCCGTTCCACATGAATGGTCACGACCCGCCATTCGGTTCCATAGAGGGAAACGGTGCTCCAGTAGCCGTTTTTCGCGGCGGTCCGGTTCTCGCCCCGGACCTTGTACCGGTAGCTGCCGCTGCCCGCCTTCTCGGCGGCCATGCGTCGCCCCAGCTTCAGCAGTTGCGGATAGGACCGAAAGAGGGGAGAACGGAACAGATTCTGACCGATCTGGGCAGGATCGGCGTCATAGAGGATCCGCCCTTTTTTGTCCATCACGCAGATGTCCACCGGAAGTCCCTTGAGCAAGGGAGTCAGGAGCTGAGATAAAAACTGTTCCGGCTTGAAAAGGAGACTGACCGAGCCGATGTAACGACCGTCCGGAGTCGAGACCGGATACTCCAGATCGGCGGCGGCGAAGCCCTCAACGGCCCGGAAGACCGCGCTCAGGACCGGCTTTTTCTTCTTTATGACCTCCTTGACCTGCGGCTGGGCGCTGATGTCGGACCCTTCCACATGCCTATAGGGGGGCGGTTCGACGGTCACCATCCGCCCCCGGGCATCGACCGCCGCGCAGTCCACGGCAAAGGCGAAACTCCCGCACAACTCCGCGAGCGCCGGGCGGGCGCTGTCGCCGGTCAGCCCCACCGCCCCCAGTTTCCGCGCGGAGCCCTTCAGAGCCGCATCCAGCCGGGAAAACTCCGCCGAAATGTGTTGCCGGGCTTCTGCCAGGAGCGGCGGCTCAGCGGCAACGGCAAAAAGGGGCGGAAGGCAAGTCAAGCAACAAAGGGATAGGGTCATGATGACTCTCTTCTTCATGGCAGGGATGGCTCCTTTGGACACGAGGGTTCGGAATCCGACTTTTTCTCGATGGGGTGCCCCTTTCCGAACTTTCCGGCCCGTCCAAGGCGCGATGGCACAGGACGGCGGCCGGATAGCGAACCAAGGGCGCACCTCACCCCATTTTCGAACCGGGGCGTCGCATATTTTTCCCCAGAAGTCAATCGGTCGTCCGCCCGTCTGGAGTGCAAAGGCTTGTCACGGGACAGGCGCAGAAACATTCCTTATTGACGGCAGGGGGATAATCAAGTAGAAAAGACCTTCATCCGGACAGGCTCAGCGGCGCAGGGAAACCTTTACTAATTAGGATAGGATGATGATCCGTTCGCTCATTTTGGTCATGATCGCCGTCACCTTTACGGGCCTTGTCTCCGCCTATTGCGTCGTTCTTCCGATCCTTTCCCCCGGGGAAAACAAGATCCACAGGATCGCCAACTTTTGGGCCCGCACGCTGTTGCGCCTGGGCCGCATCGAGGTCGATGTGGTCGGCGGGGAAAATGTCCTTTGCGACCGGCCGCAAATCTTCATGGCCAACCACCAGAGCGATGTGGACATCCTGATCGTCCTGGCCCATATCCCCGGCCAGTTCCGCTGGATCGCCAAGCAGGAGCTCTTCAAGATTCCCCTCTTCGGCAGGGCCATGAAGAACGCGGGATATATCGAAATCGACCGGCAGAACCACGAAAAAGCCATGGTCAGCCTCGATGAAGCGGCCCGGAAGATCCGGGAGGGAAAGTCGGTGGTCACCTTTCCCGAGGGGACCCGCAGCCCGGATGGAACGATCCGTCCCTTCAAACAGGGGATGTTCCATCTGGCCATCCGGGCGGGCGTCCCCATCGTTCCCATTTCGATCATCGGCGCCCATGAAATCATGCCCAAGCGGACCCTGCGGGTCAAACCGGGCCGGGTCACCCTGGTGATCGGCAAACCTCTGGAGGTCGGCGCCTATACGATCGAAAGGAGAAGCGAATTAATCGAGAAGGTCCGCAACGTCATTGTCGCCAATTTTGAAAGCCGCCAGGCCGGCGGCCGGGGCAAGACCGCTCTATGACGCCGCCTGACACCGTCAAACCGGTCAGCATTCGCATGAAACCATGAACGAAAATCAACCTCGCCATAAAAGAACCGTAGAAATCACCGGCATGACCTGTCTGGCCGTCGCCCTTTTCCTGCTGCTCGCGCTGGGCTCCTATCACCCTTTGGACCCCTCTTTCACCCACTACGCCCCCGATGCGTCGCCACGCAATCTGACCGGCTCCCTGGGGTCTTATACGGCGGACAGTTTGCTCAAGCTGATGGGCATCGGCATCTTCTGGCTGCCGGTCATGCTTCTGGTGGCCGCTTTTAGGTATTTTCGCACACCCGAATTCCGGATCACGGCCGGAGACGCGGCCGGGCTCTGCGGCCTGATTTTCGCCACCTCGGGGATCCTGTCCCTGCTCGTCGGCGACATCGGATTTCAGGGCCTTTCCCTGCACGCAGGCGGTCTGTTGGGGACGGTGACGATGAATGTCCTTCGCCCCACCCTGCATCTGGCCGGAGCGCTGATCGTCCTGATCCTGATCCTGATCATCGCGCTCATGATCCTCTTCGACTTTTCCATCGTCGCGGTGGCGGGAAAAGCGGCCACGATTGCGGCGGCCATGGCCGGCAAAGGGTTGGGACTCCTGGCCCGGCGCCGGGAGAAAGACGGGAGCAAGGAGGAACTGCCCGACGGGGACAAGGCGGCGCCACCACCGCCCCGCATCGCCGAGATCCCCCGGGAAACGCTCAAGGAGAAGCTGCCGAAGGCGGAACAGACCCACTTCGAGTTCAACAACAACCGTCCCAACGGCCACTACCGCCTGCCGCCGCTGAGCTTGCTCGACCGCCTGGAGCGGAGGGAATCGCGGGTCAAGAGAGAAACCCTGATCACCAATTCCCGAACGCTGGAAAAGAAGCTCTCCGACTTCGGCGTCGAGGGAAAGGTGGTGGAAGTGAAGCCGGGCCCGGTCATCACCATGTACGAGTTGGAACCCGCCCCGGGCGTCAAGATCAACAAGATCACCAACCTCTCCGACGATCTGGCGCTGGCCCTGCGCGCCCCGAGCATCCGGATCATCGCCCCGATCCCGGGCAAGGGGGCCATCGGCATCGAGATCCCCAACCTGGAGCGGGCGCCGGTCCGGCTGCGGGACGTCCTGGACCATGACGCCTTTCAGGATTCTTCCTGCCGGCTGCCCATCGCCCTCGGGGAAGACATCGTGGGCGCCCCGGTCATCACCGACCTGATCCGGATGCCCCATCTGCTCATCGCCGGAACGACGGGCTCGGGGAAAAGCGTTTCGCTCAACGCCATGATCTGTAGCATCCTGTTTCGGGCCCAGCCCGACGAGGTCAAGTTCCTGATGATCGACCCCAAGCGACTGGAACTCTCCGGTTACGAGGGGATCCCCCACCTCCTCCACCCGGTCGTCGTCGACCCGAAGAAGGCCTCCCTGGTCCTGAAGTGGGCCGTAGAGGAGATGGAGCGACGCTACCGGATCATCAGCGAGGTGGGGGTGAAGAGCATCGACGCCTACAACCGGCTCCGGGCCGGACAACCGCCTCTCCCGGAGGCCGCATCTCCGGCAGAGGAGCTCGAAGCCTCAGAGGCCGGCGAAGGGGCGGAAGCCCTTTCCGACGACGGCATGAAAACGGCGGCCGCCCGGCCCGGCCACCGGACCGGACCGCTTCCCGACAAGCTGCCCTATATCGTCATCATCATCGACGAATTGGCGGATCTGATGATGGTCGCCCAGAGAAACGTCGAGGAATCGCTGACCCGTCTGGCCCAGATGGCGAGGGCCGCCGGGATTCACATGATCCTGGCCACTCAGCGGCCCTCGGTGGACGTGATCACGGGCATCATCAAGGCCAACTTCCCCACCCGGATCTCCTTTCAGGTCTCTTCCAAGGTGGACTCCCGAACGATCCTCGACCAGATGGGGGCGGAAAAGCTCTTAGGCCAAGGCGACATGCTCTTCATTCCCCCGGGGATCTCCCGGCTGGTCCGGATCCACGGCGCCTATGTCTCGGACACGGAGATCGACAGGATCGTCGATTTCGTGAAAAAACAGGGCCGGCCCGTCTACGACGAATCGATCACCGAATACGAGCCCGAATCGGCCGATGAGAAGCCGGACGGGGACTTTGACGAGAAATACGATCAGGCCGTGGAACTGGTCACCGATCTCGGGCAGGCCTCGATCTCACTGGTGCAGCGGTATATGAAGATCGGCTACAACCGGGCCGCCCGGATCATCGAACGGATGGAGCAGGAGGGCATCGTCGGCCCCTCCGACGGCGCCAAACCCAGGAAGGTCCTGGCGCGTAAACTGCCGCATTAAAAAAACAAAATTCAAAAGGATGCTTTCCATGCAGTCCCCAAAGGTCCATATCGTCAGCCTCGGCTGCCCCAAAAACCTCGTCGATTCGGAAGTCATGGCCGCCTCGTTGGCCGACGCGGGCTACCTGCTCACCGACCGGCCCGAGGAGGCCTCCGTCATCGTCGTCAACACCTGCGCCTTCATCGGGCCGGCCAAGGAGGAATCGATCGAGGCGATCCTCGGCATGGCCGCCTGGAAGGGGGGGGGCGACGGCCCCTGCACCCACCTGATCGTCGCCGGTTGCCTCCCCCAGCGCTATGGGAAGGGGCTGATCGAGGCGCTGCCGGAAGTCGATCTCTTTCTCGGCGTCAATGAGGCGCCCCATATCGCCTCGCGCCTTGCGGAACTGCGGCAAGCCTCGGGCTCGTCAAGAGCGGCGTGCCGTCGCCGTTCCGTCATCGGAAAGCCGACCTATCTGATGAACGCCGGCGACCGGCGTCTGCCTTCGACGTTGCTGACTTCCGCCTACATCAAGATCGCCGACGGCTGCTCCAACCGCTGCTCCTATTGCGTCATCCCCGCGATCCGCGGCAAGGCCAGAAGCCGGACCGTGGACGACGTGGTCAAGGAAGCCGGGGCGCTGGCCGCCCGGGGCGTCCGCGAGCTCATCATCACCGCCCAGGACACGACCGCCTACGGCCGCGACCTGAAGGGGAAACCGACCCTCGCCCTGCTGCTTCGGAAGTTGGCCGAAATCGACGGTCTGGCCTGGATCCGTCTTTTGTACACCTATCCGGCCCATCTCACCGAAGCGCTGTTCCTGGCCATGGCCGCCGAACCGAAGCTCTGCCATTACATCGACATCCCCATCCAGCACGGCGACGATGCCATTCTCAAGGCGATGCACCGCCGGGGGAACGCGGCCCTGATCCGGGATGCGATCGCCATGGCCCGCTCCCTCGTCCCCGACATCGCCCTGCGGACCTCTCTCATCGTCGGTTTTCCCGGGGAAACGCCCCGGAGATTCGAGACGCTTCTGTCCCTGATCCGGGAAATCCGCTTCGATCACCTGGGGGTCTTTACCTATTCGCAAGAAGAAGGGACGGCGGCGGCGGAACTGCCGACGCGGATTTCCGAAAAGGAGAAGGAACGGCGCCGGGAACGGGTCATGGAGGAACAGGCGCTGATCTCCGGCGCCATCAACCGCTCCCTGATCGGCACCTGCCAGGAGATCCTCGTTGAGGGGCCGAGCGACCGCGACGGCTACAGCGCCGTCGGAAGGTGCCGGCGACAGGCCCCGGAAATCGACGGGATCACCTACCTCAAGGGTAAAAAGCCGCAACCGGGGTCGATCATCAGAGGCCGGATCATCGACGCCGACGATTATGACCTCTTTGCCGAGCCGGCCTGATCCGGCGCCAAAGGAATCAGGCGCAAAGGCGGGAAGCGAGGCCGCCGACCCCTTCAAAAAATAAAACGGGCACACCCCTGCCGGCATGTGCCCGTTTCATTTTTCTTTTATCCCGGCGGATCCCGGAAATCGCGTTTATTCGATGACGACCAACAACTGATCCGTCTCGACGCTGTCGCTGGCCTTGACTTTGATGTCCTTCACGGTACCGTCGGCCGGTGCGTAGATCGGGTTTTCCATTTTCATGGCTTCCAGCATAAGCAGTTCGTCGTCTTCCTTCACCTGATCGCCCACTTTGACCAGGACTTCCAGGATCTTGCCCGGCATCGGGGCCTTCACCTCTACACTCATTACCCTTACCTCCGTAATTGAATCAACTTTCTTGTTAATATTCCGCAGCATCCGTCCCGCTGCAACCCTTTTGAACCATCCATGCGGAACGCCGTGGCGCAGAAGATCGCACCGTACGTTGACATGAGTAAACCGGCATGTTAGCGGTCTCTTTATACTTACCTGGCGCGCAAGTCAAGGCCAAAGTGATCGAGGCTTCTCCTTCCAGGGGAGCCCGGTCGCACCGCCCCGTCGCTTCTTGACAAAATGTCAATCGCTAGGCATATGGTAGGACAAATGAAAACATTTCTCGCCACGCTGCTTTTTGATCGCAAAGACCATGAGCTCCTGAAGATGGTCCGGGAGGTCCTCACGCGGGAGACCTCCCGGAAGACCTTCAAGGACCTCCTCAACCCCTACCTGAATCCTCACGGGATCAAGGAAATGGCGGCCTCGCAGGCCTTCCGCATCGCCTACGCGATGACGAACCTCCTCCACTCCCTGGAAATCGGCAAGGCGCCCGAACGGCTTTCCGCCCTGCGCTCCCTCCACGACGAGGTACTGAACATCACCCACAGTTTCCTGCGCCGGAACACCGCCCGGGTCCTCCTGCAGATCATGAAAGAGCTGGTCCGGGTGCAGGAGGACCCGGACCGGGCCCTCGCGCTGGCCCACGACTTTCGCTTGGCCGTCTCGGGAAAACCCTATTTCATCCGAAAGGAGTTGGAGCGGTACCATCTGCTGGAGATGCCCGAGGAGTGGAACCAGATCGCCTTCGACGACCATGTCCACGACGCCAATACGAAGGGGCGCAAGACCCCCACCCATCTGATCATGGACGCCTGGATCAAGGGGATCCGCCGGCTCACGGTCATCTACTACAATTTCGTCCCGCCCGAGGCAGCCGACGAGCTGATCAAGGCGGGCCTGATCATGGGGATCACGATCCGCATCGGCGTCTCCGTAGGGGCGCAACACCGCGGCCGCCCGGTGCGTTTCATCTGGGTTCCCCGAGGCTTCTGCGACGCCCGGGACTTCCTCTCCTTCCTGGCCGAAAAGTCCGTCCGGGCCTTCATGGACGAAGGTCGCCAGGTCTCCGAATACCGGGAGCGCTATGTCCTGAAGGTCCTTACAGCCTTCAACGAGAACCACCGGCCGGCCCTCAACGTCTCCTTCGGGATCAGCCTCGGCGTCCTCTCCTCCGCCGATTTTCTGGCCTTTGTCGGAAGCGGCCAGGCCTCGCTCCTGCACCTTTCCGAATTCATCCACACCCACCTCCAGCCCCTCTTGGAGGCCCGCGCGGCCGATCTGCGAAACCGCTACCCGGAGGCCCCTCCGGAGGAGCAACGGGCCATGGAAACCCTGGTCGCGGCGATGCAGGAACTCGATCCCGATGCGCTCTTAGACCAGTATCTCAAGCCGGAGCGCAATCCCGCGCTTCCCGATCCGGACATTGCCACCGGAGAAGCGGATTTTCCGCCCCTTCTCCGGCTGAGCCCCCGTGAACTCCTACAGAAACTCGATCAGCTTCATACGGGATACCGGATCTGCCTCAATCTGAGCGGTCTTGCGGTCGAGGATGTCCTGGAGATGCTCTACGACTGCCGGG
>JAKAFS010000158.1 GCA_021817825.1 Deltaproteobacteria bacterium
ATTTGTTGATAAATATTTTTGTTGCTTTGCGTTATGCGATTTTGGTATAAGTTGGCGCACTCTCGAATTCCTGTCATGTCTAGCGGGTGGAGGTCCGGATTGTCGTTCCCTCTTTTTGACGAAAAGGATCGGACTGTGCCGATCGACGATGGTGCCAGGAGGTCCGATGGTCCGGCAGGGACATCCATGCCTCGCGGCAAGCGCGACGACATCACCGGCGTGATCCTGATCGGCGGGAAAAGCCGCCGCATGGGACAAGACAAGGCGTTTCTGCAAATCGCCGGCCACACCCTCTTCGAACGGGTGCTGGCGATATTCAAGGAAAGCTTTGACCGGGTCGTGCTGGTGGGGGACCGGGCGGAGCGCTTCGCCGGTTACGGTCTCCCTGTGTTGCCGGATATCTACCCCGGAAGCGCCCTGGGAGGGCTCTATACCGGACTGTGTCACGCGGATACGGAGTATGTCTTCGTGTCCTCCTGCGATCTCCCTTTTCCCAACAAAGAAATATTGCTTTTTCTCTGTTCGCAACGGGACGGTTTCGACGCCGTCGTGCCTGACACCGCCCGTGGATTCGAACCGCTCTTCGCGGTCTATGCAAAGAGCTGCCTTGGGCCGATGAGGGAGCTTCTGGAGAGCGGAAACAGGTGTATCTACGATTTTTATCCTCAGGTCCGGGTCAGATATGCGCGGGATGAGGAGTTGACTCATCTCAACGGGGACGGAAGGGCATTCGTGAATGTCAATACCCCGGAGGAATTCGCGAAAATCAAAACAGGAGGCTCCTCATGACGGTCAAGGCGGTTTCGTTTGTCGCAAAATCAGGCACGGGTAAAACGACCCTTCTGGAAAAAGTCATCGTCCGATTGAAGGAGAAAGGGTACAGGGTCGGCGCCATCAAGCACGACGCCCACAGTTTCGACATCGACCATCCGGGAAAGGACAGCCACCGCTTGACCTCTGCCGGGGCAGACACCATGCTGATCTCCTCTCCTGAAAAGCTGGCGCTGGTGAAGAGACATTCCGCGTCGCCTCCCATCGAGGAACTGCTGGAACACTATTTCACCGACACGGACATCGTCCTGACCGAAGGATTCAAGATGGGCGCCCTGCCGAAGATTGAACTCCACCGCAAGGAGAGGAGCGCCACGCTCATCTGCCGGGGGGGTGAGCACGATCCGACGCTCCTGGCCGTGGCAAGCGATGAGCCGCTTCAACTCGACGTGCCGGTGCTCGATCTCAACGACGCCGGAGCGGTCGCCGACTTCCTGGAGGAGAAATTTCTGAGATGAGTGATCCTGGTTGCAGACTGCAGGTACGTTCAAAAATCTGGTTGGAAATCGACGGCGAGCCGGTGTTCGGCCAGGGGCGGGAGGAATTATTGCGCCTGATCCAGAAGGGAAACTCGATCAATGCCGCGGCGAAGGCGATGGGCATTCCCTACCGCAAGGCCTGGACATACATCGATGCCATGGAAAGACGGCTTGGATTTCCCTTGGTGAAACGGCAAAAGGGGGGGAGAGGCGGAGGCGAATCTGCACTTACCCCCCAGGCGGAAACGCTGCTGGAAAAATTCAATCTCCTGCGAAAAGGGTTGAACGACAGGGTGGACAGCAAGTTTATCGAACTCGATTTCTGAGCGTTGGACTTGCTTTTATCCCACACGCGATTAAGGAGGGGAGACGGTTTATGATCAGCATTCAGGACGCGCAAAGGACCATTCTGGAACAGATCGCTGCGTTGGAAACGGAGAAGGTTTCCGTATTCCAAGGATTAAACCGGGTCACTCCGGAGGACCATATCGCCCCGTGGGACATTCCAGCGGCCGACAACTCCGCCATGGACGGGTTTGCATTCTCCCATGCAACACTCGGCGGCGACCGTCTCCGGGTGACCGGCTTTTTGCCGGCAGGAGATGTTCACTTAGTCCCCGTACCGGCCGGCGAGGCGATCAGGATCATGACCGGCGCGCCGATCCCTCCCGGCTGCGATACGGTCATCCCCATCGAAGAGGTCTTGGACGATGGCGAATGGATACGGTTCACTTCGATTGTCAAGACGGGCTTGCACGTCCGCAAGCGGGGGGAGGACATCAGGAAAGGCGAGGTTGTCATCCGTGCCGGCTCGCTGCTCAGGCCCCAGGAGATTGGCATGCTCTCGGCCATGGGAACGACCGCCCCGGCCGTTTACCGACGCGCGCGGGTCGCCATCCTGGCCACCGGGGATGAACTTCTTGAGCCCGGCTCGACGCCGGCGCCGGGCAAGATCATCAACAGCAACAGTTACAGCCTGGCCGCCCAGGTGCTGGATGCGGGCGGCGATCCGGTGCTGCTGGGAATTGCCCCGGACGCCCTTGACGCCACGTGCGACAAGATCAAGGCCGGTTTGAACGCGGATATGCTGGTCATTACCGGCGGCGTATCGGTCGGCGACCGGGATTTCGTCAAGGAGGCGATTGAAAGCCTCGGCGGCAGCGTCACCTTCTGGAAGGTCAACATGAAACCGGGCAAGCCGCTGGCATTCGCCCTATTGCAAGGGAAGCCGGTCTTTGCCCTGGCGGGAAATCCGGTCGGCGCCATGGTCGCGTTCGAACTGTTCGTGCGGCCGTCGATCCTCAAAGCCATGGGGCACCGACGGCTTTTCCGGCCGGCGGTCAAGGCGATCCTGCAGGAGCCGGCGGCGAACAAGGGGAAACGTCCGCATCTGGTGCGCGGGATTGTCTCGGTGCATAATGACCGTTATCACGTATCAACGACCGGCAATCAGAGTTCCGGGCGGCTCTCGTCGCTGATTCAGGGTAACGGCCTGATCCGCATGGCCCCCGAGGCGTCGTATGCCAAAGGAGGCGAAGTGGAGGTGCTTTTGCTCGACCGGGGCTTTGAGATGGGAGATGCTTTGCAATGACGCTGGCCGAGCCTCTGAGTCTTTCCGGCCTTTTACTCCTTATGGTCTGCATTCTGGCGGTAGCGGTCCTCTACTCCAGTGTCGGGCATGGCGGCGCATCCGGTTACATTGCCGCCCTGGCCCTGTTCAGCGTCGCGCCGGCCGTATTCAAACCCACCGCCCTGGTCCTGAATATTTTGGTGTCGTCCGTCGCCACGCTCTGTTTTATCCGTGCCGGTCACTTCTCGTGGCGCTTGTTCTGGCCCTTTGCCGCGACCTCGATCCCCTGCAGCTTCATCGGCGGCTACCTCAGTTTGCCTCTCCATCTGTACAGGCCGCTGGTGGGAGTCGTGCTTCTGTTTTCCGCGTGTCGTCTCTTCTTCCGGACCGAATATGCGGATACGGAAACACGGCCGCCTTGGGCGCCTGTGGCTCTGACTCTCGGTGCACTGCTCGGCCTGTTGTCCGGGCTGACGGGTGTGGGCGGAGGCATCTTCCTGAGCCCCCTCCTCCTGCTCCTGAAGTGGGGAAAGGTGCGGGAAGTCTCCGCCGTTGCGGCGCTGTTCATCCTGGTGAATTCCGTATCCGGCCTTCTCGGACATCTCAGCAGCCTCCAGGCGATCCCGTATTTTGCGCCGCTGCTCGCGGTCGCGGCGCTCATCGGCGGAAGCGTCGGCGCTGTTTTGGGCAGTCGCCGGCTGCCGGCGGCCGCCGTTCTGAAGCCGTTGGCCGTTGTCCTGGTCATTGCAGGCATCAAGATGCTCTTTGTATAAGAACAATGGCAGAACAGCTCGTTCCTCACAAGGCCGCAGCGTCAATTTTGTCGTTGCACCCCCCCGCGAACCATTATAAAAGTGATCAATCTTATCCGTCACCTGTCCTTCAAGCAGGGCGACAACCGGGCGAAAATCCCCTTCCGCCAGGGAAGAGGATTGGGAAGGAAACCGAAACATGGCCGGAAAACAGCTGTTTGATGACTGGTCCGGGCGGTACGACCGCTGGTTCGATACGCCTGTGGGGAAGGCCGTCCTCCGCTATGAAAAAGGGCTGATCCTCGACCTGCTCCGCCCGGTACGGGGGGAGCGGATCCTCGATGCGGGGAG
>JAKAFS010000159.1 GCA_021817825.1 Deltaproteobacteria bacterium
CGTCGGCGCTCTCCTGGCGGCCACCACCGGCGTGATCGCTGCGGCGGTGATCTCGATGGGGCTGATCTCCCTGCCCATCATGCTGCGCTACGGCTACAACCGGACCATCGCCACCGGCGTCATCACGGCCTCCGGGACCCTGGCCCAAATCATCCCCCCGTCGCTGGTGCTGATCGTCATGGCCGACCAACTGGGCCGCTCCGTGGGCGACATGTATGCCGGGGCGATTGTGCCCGGCCTGCTGCTGGTAGGCCTGTTCTCGCTGTTCATCATCACCCTGGCCATCATCCGGCCCGGTTGGGTGCCCGCCCTGCCGCCGGAAGCGCGCATTTACAAGGAAGCGAACGGCGCCAGCGGACACCGCTCCCTGCTGGCAATACTGCTGATCTCGGCCGCCGCCGCGTTCGTCTGGGCCTATCTGTACGACGTCATTGTCAATCCGCTGGTGGGTCGCGACGGCAAGTCGCCACTGGACGAGGTTTTCACCGTATCGATGACCGTTGCGGCCTTTGTCGCTCTGACACTTGCACTCGCGAATCGATGGTTGCACCTCCGGCTGCTGTCGCTACTCACCGAACGTGTCGTCTTTGTGCTGCTTCCTCCGCTGGTGCTGATCTTCCTCGTGCTGGGAACGATTTTCATCGGCGTCGCCACCCCGACGGAAGGCGGGGCGATGGGTGCGGTGGGCGCCCTCATCATGGCCGTCTCGCGCCGCCGGCTGGACTTCAAACTGCTCAAGCAGGCGCTGGACAACACAACGAAACTCTCCTGTTTCGTCATGTTCATCCTGATCGGCGCAACCGTGTTCAGCTTCACCTTCAACGCCGCCGACGGGCACCTCTGGGTGGAACACCTGTTCGCACAGCTGCCCGGCGGCCAGTTGGGCTTCCTGATTGCAGTGAATTTTCTGGTGTTCGTCCTCGGCTGTTTCATCGACTTTTTCGAGATCGCCTTCATTGTCATCCCGCTGCTGGTGGTCGTGGCCGAAAAGCTCCATATCGACCTGGTCTGGTTCGGCGTGATGATCGGCATGAACCTCCAGACCTCATTTTTGTCTCCGCCCTTCGGTTTCGCGCTGTTCTACTTGAGAAGCGTGGCACCCAGGTACGACTACAGCGACCGGGTCACGAACCAGCGCATCCCGGCGGTGACGACTGCCCAGATCTACAAGGGCGCCTTAGTTTTCATCACCCTCCAGCTCATCATGCTGGCCGTGGTAATCGCCTTCCCGAATCTCGTCACCGACAGGCTCGACAAGGCCCCGGCCGTAAATATGGAGACCATCAGGCTCGAGGCCGAAACCGGTTATTACGGTTCCGGCCTCGAGGAGCCGAAATCGATGAACGTACCGCAGCCACCGGAAGGAAATACTGCGCCGGAAGCCGCAGGCGCTCCGCAGGAAGAAGATCCGATGGAGGCGGTGAGGCGCGCGATCGAACAGGACGCCAAAAAGAAGTAACCCGGGCTGACGCCCGCTCGGGGGGCGGTAAAACAAAACCCCGCGAGGCTTGCGCCGCGCGGGGTTTTTTCAGCGGGATGCAGCTGCGCTTACAGCCTCTGCGCCTGCATGAAGTCGTCGAAACCGGCCTCGGAAAACCGGAACCACATGTTCTGGTCGGTACGGAACTTGATGTAGTCATCGTACACCTTCTTCCAGCGGGGATTTTTCGCGGAGAGTTCGGCGTACAGGGCGTTGGCCTCCTTGAAGGCGGCATCCATGACGTCCTTCGGGAAGCGATGCAGCTTGGCGCCGCCTGCGACCAGCTGCTTCAGGGCGATGGGGTTCTTGGCGTCGTATGTGGCCTGCATGATCACATGGGCGCGTGTTGCCGCCGCCTCGATGATGGCCTTGTACTCGGCCGGCAGCGCATCAAAGGTCTTGATGTTGACGTAGAGGTCGGTCTGCGCGCAGCCCTCCCACCAGCCGGGATAATAGTAGTTGGGCGCCACCTTGTAGAGTCCCAGCTTGAAATCGTCATAGGGGCCGACAAACTCGGCGGCGTCGATCGTGCCCTTCTCCAGCGCCGTGTAGATCTCGCCGCCGGGGGTGCTCTGCGTCACGACGCCGAGCCTCTCCATGACCTTTCCTGCCAGACCGGCGGTGCGCATCTTGAGCCCCTTCATATCGGCCATCGACTTGATTTCCTTGCGGTACCAGCCGCCCATCTGGGCGCCGGTGTTCCCCATCGGGAAGTTGATGATGTTGTAGCGCTGGTAGAACTCGCGCATCAGCTTCAGGCCGTTCCCTTCGAACAACCAGGCTGCCATCTGCCGTGCATTGAGTCCGAACGGGATCGCTGTGCCCAGCGCGAAGGTGTCGTCCTTGCCGAAAAAATAATAGGATGCGGTCTGGCAGCATTCAACGGTGGCGTTCTGAACCGCGTCGACCACGCCGAAGGCGGGGACCAGTTCGCCCGCCGGGTGTACCGTGATCGTGAACTTGCCTCCGGACATCGCGCCCACCATCTTGGCGAACGCCTCGGCCGGGCCGATGAGTGCGTCAAGCACCTTGGGGAAGCTGGATACGAGACGCCAGCGGAGGGTGGGTTGGGCATGAACCGCCGTCGCCGTAACGCCGACACCGGCGGCAAGACCCACGCCAGCCGCGAGGCCGGCTCCCGCTTTTTTCAAAAATGAACGCCTTGGAACGGAAGTCTCTTTTGAATTTTTCTTCATCTTTACCCCTTTCCAGTGAATTGATATGACTAATACTCTTTCAAGCCTATTCAGGTTCGTCCATCGTGCTTCGAATCTGCGAAGGTCGCTTTTTATATTTTATCCCACTAGAAAGTCAAACAAAAAAAATGATATTCCCCGTACCGGTTGTCCGCTTGTGTTTCCCTTTGAATGGCGCTATAGTTTTACCGTCGCCGCTTCCAGGCCGCATTCTGACCCCTTGACCGAACAGCCTTGGCACAGCCGGCGAAATGGGATTATTTGTCTCCGGTTTGTCCGGATCGGGAAAAACGATGAACGAAAAGATCGCTGCGCTTCTGGAAAACAGGACCCGCCGTGTCACACCTTCCGGGCCGAGCGTCGGAGAGATCGAAGCCCTGGCCGCGGGGATCAGGAATGCCTTTATCAGGCGGGCGGTTCCTGCCGATGAGCCGGTCTGTCTTTGCATCGAGGAGAGGCATCACCTCCTGGCCGCCCTGCTTTCATCCATGGCGGGCGCTCCGACTTTCATCCTCACCCACTCCTTTCACGATCAGGTGCTTAAGGAGGTTCATGAGACGAGGCCTTTTCGGTTGATCCTCACCGATACCGCCGTCGATCCCCCGGCGGGTGCGGACGTGATCCATGTTCGAGATTGCACGCCGGACGATCACCCGCTGAAACTGGTCCGCCCTCCGGACCGGCCTTTTGTTTCGCTCTTCACGGGTGGTTCCACGGGGAAACCCCGGATATGGCAAAAGACTCCCGCCAACCTGTTCGGCGAGGCGATGCACCTCGCAAGGACCTTCGGGATCGGACGGAGCGATCTCCTGTTGTCCACTGTTCCGCCTCAACATATTTACGGCCTGCTCGGTTCGGTCCTCCTCCCCTTCGTCGCCTCGGCCCAGGTGCTCCGCCGAACCTGCACGTTTCCCAGGGAAATCTTAAGCGCCCTCCAGGACGAAGGGGCCACCGTCCTTGTCAGCGTCCCGATCCACTACCGGGCCCTGAAGAGCGACGATCTCCAGCGCTTTTCCCTGCGGCTGGCCCTCTCCTCCGCAGCCCCGCTCGACAGCGAGGATGCCGCTTTTTTCCTGCAAAGGACGCGGTTGGCGATCACCGAAATCTATGGCTCGACGGAAACGGGGGGCCTGGCGATCCGTTCCTATGGAGCGAACCACGGTTCTTGGGAACCTTTCTCCTGCATCAACTGGAAGATCCTCTCCGACCGTCTCTGTGTCCGCTCCGACTTTGTTTCCCCGGATCTGCCGCGCGATGCGGACGGATTCTTCATGACAGCGG
>JAKAFS010000160.1 GCA_021817825.1 Deltaproteobacteria bacterium
GACGGCCGGGACTATCTTCTCGAACTCCCCTTGCGGGCCGATGTGGCGATCCTCCGGGGCTCGATCGTCGATACCTCGGGCAATATCTTCTACAAGGGAACCACCCGCAATTTCAATCCCCTCATGGCCATGGCCGCCGATAAGGTCATCGTCGAAGCGGAACAAATCGTGGAAGTCGGGGAACTGGACCCCGATTATGTCATGACATCGGGCATCTTTATCGATTATGTGGTGGGAGGCACAAAACCATAATGAATGCAAAAGAATTTATCGCCAAAAGAGTGGCCTTGGAATTGAACGACGGCGACGTCGTGAATCTCGGGATCGGCTTGCCGACCCTGGTCGGCAACTTCCTGCCCGAGGGGGTGCAGATCATCCTCCAGTCGGAAAACGGCCTGCTGGGAATGGGCCCTGCGCCGGAAAAGGGAAAGGAAGACTATAACCTCTCCAATGCCGGAGGAACCTGCGTGACGGCTTTGCCGGGCGCCGCCAGCTTCGACAGCTCGACTTCCTTCGCGATCATCCGGGGCGGCCATGTGGATACCGCCGTGGTGGGGGCCCTGGAAGTCGACGAAAAGGGGACGCTGGCCAGCCACATGGTGCCGGGAAAGATGGTCCCGGGCATGGGTGGCGCGATGGATCTCGCCAGCGGCGCCCGGAAGATGATCGTCGCCATGCTGCACACGGCCGACGGCAAACCCAAGATCCTCAAGAAGGTCTCCCTGCCCGTCACGGGGGTCTGCGCGGTGGATCTGATCGTGACGGAAAAGGCGGTCATCGAAGTGACCCCCAAGGGTCTGCTCTTGAAGGAGATTGCCGCGGGGACGACGGCGGAAGAAGTGCAGAGCCTGACGGAGGCCAAGCTGATCGTCAGCCCCGATCTCAAGACCATGCCCAGCGCCGCCTAAGAGACCCGCCTTTGCCCTTCGCTCTGGGCAGGGGGGAAAAAGGCGAAAGGACTGGCAGACAACTACAGGGACAGGATTGCAGGCTCGCCTGCGACCCTGTCCCTTTTCTTTTATGCCTTCGACATCCTCAGGGAAAACGACCGGAGGCGGGGTGCAAGAGCCCGCAATGGGGAACACCCGCCTGCCCGTTTCCCGAAGGGAGCCTATTGGACAAAGGGCTGCCCCTCACCTTCCGGCCACGGTCCCCTGTCCGACAGCGGCAGAACGCCTGAGAGGGCTCAAGAACAGGGAAAGAGCCACCGGGCGAAGGCGACATCCCGTCCGGCGGTGATCGCCGCCATCCGCTCGGCAAGCCTTCGGGCCACAGGCCCCGGGACCGCCCCCATGCTCCGGTCCCCAATCTGCCGCACCGGGAGTACTTTGCCAACGGTACCGGCGAAAAAGATCTCCTCCGCCTCGTCGAGCAGACGGGGGTCCAGCCGTCCCGTATGGGTGTCCATCCCCATCGCCTGCGCCACCTCCAGGAGGGATTTTCGGGTAATGCTTTCCAGCACGGTTCCCAAGGACGGCGTCATCAGGACGCCCTCTTTGACCAGGAAGAGGGATTCCGTCCCCCCTTCGGCAACAAATCCCTGCGTATCGAGCAAGAGGGCATAATCGAATCCCCGCTTCCGGGATTCGTTCCGGGCCACCATCCCGCTGACATAATTGGCCGCCACCTTGGCTTCGATCGGAACCGTCTGGGGGTCGAGGCGCCGCCAACGGGAAAGGCAGGCAGTCACACCGCTGGGCCCTTTTTCCTTCGGGTCGGCAAAGACTTCCTCGGAGGCCAGCAGGCATGCGGCCACTTCGATCCTTGGCTGGGAGGGAAGAATACTGAAAGAGATCTCAGGGTAGAAGCCGAAGAGCTTTATAAAACCGTTCTTCAGGCCGCTGCGCTTCACCAGCAAAAGGATGGCCTCCTGTAGCGCTTCGGGCGCCAAGGGCAGCTCCATCCCCAGCAGGGACGCCGACCTCCGGAAACGGGCCAGGTATTCGTCGAGACGAAAAACGGCCGGTCCGGCCGGGGTCTCGTCAAAGCCGATCACCTCGAAGATCGCCGACCCCCGGCCGAAGCTATGGGACATGAGGTGGACCGTCGCCTCGCCCCAGGGACGATATCCGCCATTGAGAAAAACCTCCCGTTCCTTCGGCACCTCTTACCTCCCTATGTTTTTTTCGGAAAACCCGTTCCAGGTTTCCGCTTCCCCAGCCGGCGCTTACAGGCCTTACGCCGAGTCGGCGGCAGACAGCAGTCGCTCGACGTCCTCCGGCGCAAAGGGAAGACGGTCGAAGATCCGCCTTTCCAGCATCTCCGTTTTCTGCCAGGTGAGCAGAATCTCCTGCTTCCGTTCCAGGCTCCGGCCGTATTTTTCCAGGATGTAGGTCATCCGCCCGCGAAGCGGCGCGATCCGGTCGTGCAGGACCCTTTTGTCCGCATAATTGACGATCTCCGCCTCGGTCGGAATGGCGGAGGGAAAATAGGACTCCAGACGGACATGCTGGGCGATCACGCGGCCCACCTCGGGGTAGCCCAGACCGGTCAGGAGTTCGGCTCCCGTTTCGTCATGGTTCTCGTGGGTTGCGAAGCTTCTCGTCTTGGTGATGTCGTGCAGGTGAGCCGCCGCCCGGATCAGTTCCCGATTGAGACCGGGGATGCCCAGACGATCGGTCAGAAACAACGCCAGCCGCCGAACCTGGAGAGAATGGGCCACGATATGCTCCATCATCCCCATCTCGGCAATCAGTTGTCGGCACCGCTCTTCGGAGGGAATTTCGATCCAGCCTGTTTCCATGGGCGGTCCATACCAGATCAGGAGAAGATATTCCAGAGAGATTTACAGGGGCATATTTCTTGCTTTTTTATTTAAGTTCCGTAAATATTAGGGGGAACCTGTTTGGGAGAGCTGGCAAGGTGCAGCGAATGACCGGCGACAAAAAAACACAGCCGCAGAAAGAGCGCCAGGGACGGAAACGGGCGTGCCCGAATCTTCCGCCGGCGCTTCGGCAGCGGCCGAAAGGCCCGAAGGACCTGCTCGACGCCCTTCCCGACCTCATGTTTGACAAGGATGCGGAAGGGTTCTATCGGGATTGCAACCGGGCCTTTGCCGAACAGCTCGGTCGAAAAAAAGCGGCCATCATCGGCAGAAGGGACGAGGAACTGTACCCGCCGATGGACGCCGCGGCCCGTCGCCGCTGCGATCGGCTGACGCTTTTGCAGGCCCGCAGCCGCTGCGATGTGGAATGTCTCGCTTACCCCGACGGAAGACGGGTATGGGTGGAAACCTGTCGCACCCCTTGTCAGGGACCTGACGGTCAACTGCATATCTTCGGCCTCAGCCGGGAACTCACCGAGCGCATGAAAAGAGAGGCGCCCTCGCAGGTCGAGGACCGCGAGGAACGCCCCCCGGCGATCCGGGAGACTGCCGGAGAGGCAACGGAGCGTTGGCAGGCGGAACGGATCATGATCGCGCAGCGGGACTTGAGTTTGGCCCTCTCCGGCACCCACTCGCTCCAGGAAGCGCTGTCGATCTGCCTCGATACGGCAATCCAGGTTTCCGGTCTCGATTGCGGCGGGATCTATGTCGCAGACCCCGGCACGGGAGATTTCCATCTCGCCCGTGAAAAGGGTCTTTCGGCCGAATTTATCGAGAAGATTCGGCACATCCCCGCCCCTTCGGACCGGGCCCGGCTCGTTAGGGCTGGCCGGCCCGTCTATCTGGAGCAAAGCGATCGCGCCCTGCTCCGGCATCGGGACCAACGGCAAGAAGGGCTGAAATCCATCGCGCTGCTTCCGATTGCCAGTCAGGAGCGGATCATCGGTTGCCTGAATATCGCCTCCCACGCACTGGGGCAGATCCCGCTTCCCGGCCGCCATGCCCTGGAAGCCATCGCCTCCCAAATCGGGATGGCCATCGCCAACGCACAGGCCGGGGAGGCGTTGCGCAACAGCGAGAAAAGAAACCGGGATTTGGTGGATTTTCTCCCGATCACCATTTTC
>JAKAFS010000161.1 GCA_021817825.1 Deltaproteobacteria bacterium
TCGGGATCTTGATCATGCCGACAAGGTGATCAACGGACCGCTCTGGGAGGAGCAGAATAAAAGGCTGGTGGAAAGATCGGGGATCCGGACCGCCGGCTGGGTCTTTAGGGGCATGCGCAACTGCACCTTCGGCAAGGTCGCGGTCCGCAAACCCGCCGATATGGTGGGGATGAAGTTCCGGGTCCCCGAATCGGCAGTCAACCTCGCCACCTGGCGGGCCGTCGGGGCCAAGCCGACCCCCATGGCCATCGCCGAGGTGTACACGAGCCTCCAGCAGGGGGCGATCGACGGCCAGGAGAACCCCACCGACTTCATCATCAAAAGCAGCTTCTTCGAGGTCCAGAAATACCTCGTTCTGACCGGCCATGTCAACCCGCCGGGCTGGGTGCAGCTCAACGACAAGGTGTGGCAATCGCTGACGCCGGAGACGAAGAAGGTATGGATGGAGGTCTGGAACGGCGTCTCCATGGAACTGCGCAAGGAGATGCTGGCGATGGAGCTGAAGAACCACGAGATCTGGAAGGCCAAGTCCAAGGGCGGTGACGTGATCGTTCCCGACGTCCAAGCCTTCCGGGAGGCAATGAAGGACGTCTGGAAGGCATTCGCTCCCAAGGCCTGGGGCGAGGGGTTCTACGAGCGGATTCAGGCGGTGAAATGATCCCGGTTCTCCAGTGAGAGTGAACCGTTCCCGTCGGCGGTGGGGTTGAATGTCCTCAGCGGATGGTCCAGGGGTGGACAGCTTGCCGGCGGGAGGTGTCAAGATCAGTGATCGGGTGCAACGGGCCGGGATGACCGCATGAATCCCGGCCCGATCCATTCGCTTTCTTGCGATAGCAGCAGATAAGGAAAGGAGAAGGTATGGTAAGGCCGGAACAACGATTTGCCGAAGGCCTGACGGCCGTTTTGGAGTATCTGTCGATGGCGGGCATAACCGTGATGGCACTGCTTGTCATCGCCCAGGTCATTCTCCGGTATGTGTTCAACGATCCCCTCACCTGGTCGGAAGAGATGGCCCGGCTTATATTTATCGGTCTTGCATTCATCGGGATCGGGGCGGCCTACGGCCGCCGCCGCCACATGGCCATCGACGCCCTCGTTATCCTGCTCCCGTCAAGGGCGAAAAGGATCGCCGAGTTCACGGTCGTCGGGATCGCCTCCGCCTTCCTTATCGCCGTGATCGCTATCACCGCCCGGTCGATCGTCGAGCTCTACCGGATGGAGGTCACCACCCCGGCGCTTGAATTTCCCATGGCTTACGTCTATCTGGTCATCCCTCTCGGGCTTGCCGCATTGATCGTCCAGATGTGGCTCGATCTGTACAAAGACAGGAGGCCCTCATGATCCTCCTGTTCGGTATGATGCTTTGCTTTATCATGGTGGGCATGGAACTCGGAACGGCCATGGGGCTCAGCGGGATGTTGTATATCCTCTACTCCTGGCTTGGTCCGTCGCCGATTCCGCTCTCGATCATCCCCCAGAACTTCATGTATGGGCTGGATTCTTTCCCGCTCCTGGCGGTCCCCCTGTTCATGCTGGCCGGTGAATTGATGGAGAAGGGGGGGGTGACGGAACGACTGGTGAGGTTCGCCCGGGCCCTCGTCGGGCACATCACCGGAGGGCTGGCCAATGTCTCGGTCGTCGTCAACATGATCATGGCGGGGATGTCGGGTTCTTCGGTTGCCGACGCCGCGGCGACGGGAACAATCCTGATCCCGGCGATGAAGAAGGCGAAATACCCCCCGGCGATGGCCGCCGCGGTCATCGCCTCCTCCGCCACGATCGGGCCGATCATTCCGCCCAGCATCCCCTTCGTCCTGATCGGCAGTATGACCGGGGTAAGCATCGGCCGGCTTTTCCTGGGAGGGGCCGTCCCCGGCATCTTCATGGGGCTCATGCTGCTCGTCGTCACCTATCTGATCGCCAGGAAGCGGAAGATGGCCAAGGAATCGGAATTCAACGTGAAGGAGCTCGTCGTGAGCGGCCGGGACGCCGTTCTGTGCCTCCTGATGCCTCTCGTCGTCCTGGGGACGATGGTCTTCGGAATCGCGACCCCCACCGAGGCGGCGGGGATCGCGGTGGCCTATGCCTTGTTTTTAGGAGGGGTCATCTACCGGGAGTTCACCTGGCAGTCCCTGCTGGAGGCCGCCCGGAACAGCGCGGTGACTACGGCTTCGATCACCTTCACGATCGCCGGGGCGAGTGTGATCGCGTGGGTGGCGACTGCCGAGCAGGTCGGTCCGAAACTGGCCCAGGTCTTTCTCTCCATTACGGATAACCCGCTGCTGATCATTTTCATGATTAACGCGCTTCTCCTTCTGTTGGGCTTCCCGCTGGAACCCATCCCGATGATCATGATGCTGATTCCCATCCTGATGCCCGTGATAAAACAGCTGCATATCGCTCCGGTCCATTTCATCGTGATCTTCACTATCAATATCCAGTTGGCTTTACTGACCCCCCCGGTGGGGGCGAATCTTTTCGTCGTCACGGCCATCTCGAAATCGACCATCCTGGGTGTTTCCCGGGAGTTGATCCCCTTCCTGGCGGCTTTGTTGGTTGCGCTGGTGATATTGATCATCTATCCGCCTCTCACCCTCTGGCTTCCCAAAGTGTTGATGGGGTAATCACCGCATCGGTCAGAAGACCGGCGAGGATGTGATCCTGGGGCGGAATTCGGGCGTGGTGGGCAAGAAACCTAAAAAGCTGAAAAGGTATGGGATATAGAATGAAGAAAACGGGCGGGGCGATCCTCGTTTGTCTTGCCATACTGCTCGCGGTTCTCAGGGTGCAAAGCGCGGCTGGCGATGGGCTGATGCCCGGCGCGACGAACGTGCGCCCTTATCGCGTCATCCGTTCCTATCCCCACGACCGGCAGGCGTTTACCCAGGGCCTGGCCTATGAAGGCGGTTTTTTTTATGAAGGAACGGGACTCCACGGCCGCTCCTCGCTGCGCAAAGTGGACCCGGCTTCGGGCCGCGTCCTGAAAGAGATCCGGCTGGAGCCGTCCCATTTCGGCGAGGGGATCGCGCTCTTCGGCGACCGGATTGTGCAGCTGACATGGTTGTCCCACATGGGATTCGTCTATGACAAGACCTCTTTTCGCCTCCTGAACACATTCGCCTATCCTTGGGAAGGCTGGGGTGTCACCCATGACGGCGGGCGCCTCATCCTGAGTGACGGGACGAATGCTTTGCGTTTCCTCGATTCGCAGAATTTCCGGGAGGTCGCGACCCTTGGCGTCCATGATGAGAGGGGGCCGGTCACGGGGCTCAACGAACTGGAATACGTTCAGGGCGTCATTTATGCCAATGTCTGGCCGACGGACCGGATTGCCGTCATCCACCCCCGGACAGGCCGGGTCGAGGCATGGCTGGATCTGCGAGGGTTGCTCGGCAAGGCGGATTCGCAGGGCGCTGATGTCCTTAACGGCATCGCCTATGACGCCCGGGGCGATCGCCTCTTCGTTACGGGAAAATTGTGGCCGAAGGTGTTTGAAATCCAGTCTCCCGTCCGGACCCGTCCGTCGGGACGGACAGGGGCCAAGCCGGCCGGATCGTCCCGATAATCATGAAATTCTCTGCACACGGAACAGGGCTTCCCGGCAAGGGAGAGTTCTGCCAGGATGGGGCTTGCCGACTGTGTTCCCGGGTAAGGATGGCTCAGGGTCCCTCACTCGGTTCGATCTGCTGTTGCCAGTTTGCCAGGGCGGTCAGGGCGCGGCGGGCATAGAGAGTCCCCCGGTCCTTCTTCCGGATCCTGCCGGAAAGGGTTGGGAAAAGCCCGAAGGCGACGTTCATCGGCTGGAAGCTCTTCCTGTCGATCCTCTGGAGGTGTCCGATCAGGGCGCCGAGGGCGGTCTCGGGCGGCGGCGGGATCATCTCCCGTCCCCCGAGCAGGCTTGCCGCGTTGATACCGGCGAGAAGGCCCATCGCC